>DATEGN010000206.1:0-7397 GCA_035280125.1 Gemmatimonadaceae bacterium
ATGTCGGCGCCCGTGTTGCTGCCGCTCCAGGTGCTCGGAAGCGTCGAGCGGGTGTCGATCGGTGTGAGGCTTCCGCGCTCTGAATCAAAGCGCAACGTCGTGATCGAGCAGTCGAGCTCATTGACGACGTAGACAATCGGCAGCCGCGGATGAAAGGCAATGTGACGGGGTCCCGCGCCGGGCTGCATTCGCGCATCGCTGCTCTCGATGTGTTGCAAGTCGCCGCCTTCGACATCGAGGCGATACATGAAAATTCTATCAAGGCCAAGATCGCTCGCGAGCACATACCGGTTCGAGCGATCGGTGACGATACAATGTGCATGCGGGCCCTCTTGCCGCTCCGTATTCGGGCCTTTGCCCTGATGTTGGTCGATGTGCCGAGCCGAACCTAACGAGCCGGAGTGGTCGAGCGGGAGAAGCGCAACGTTCCCGCCGACGTAGTTGGCAACGAGTAGCGCTCGTCCGCTGCGATCCACGCTGACGTAGCAGGGAGAACCACCCTCGGAGGCCTGAGTGTTGATTCGCGTCAGCGCGCCCGTGTCATGGGCAATAGCGAGCGCGCATACGGCGCCAGATGCCTTCCCGTTCAGCTGGTCGATTTCGTTCACCGCGTAGAGCACGCGGCCGTTCGGATGGATCGCGAGAAAGGAGGGATTCGGTCCCGCGTCGACGCCGTGCGCGAGCTGGAGCGCGCCCGAGCGCATATCCATGCGGACGAGAAAAATCCCTTCGGTGCGTTTGTCCTCGGTGTACGTGCCGACGTACAGCAGCTCCCGATCCTCGCGCGATGCGCGGCCGGCGGCGCCACCGGCGAGCGAAAGGATGCCGAGTGCCGAAGCGGCGAGGAATTCGCGTCTTGACGGTTCGAGATGGTCAGCCATTGTTTGCCCTCAACGTTCACCGCAAACTTCCATGACTTTCTCTCGCTCGACAAGTATCGCGTGTGTTTTGTGCTTCGCTGCCGGCGCCGGGGTAATGTGGGCGCAGCAGCCGGGCGGCTCTCGGCGTGAGCCGCAATTCGAGAACGATCAGGTGAGTGTGTGGAAGTCGATCGTGATGCCGAAGCAGCCGTTGACGCTGCACCGACACGAGCATGGGCGCGCGCTCATAGCGCTCAACGACGGACAGCTCAACGTGGTCGACAAGGATGGCAAGGTGCTGAACACCTACCATCTCAAAGCAGGGACGGCAATGTGGCTCGGCGTCGATCCGCCGGGGCAGATGCACGCGGACGTGAATCCGGGGTCAAAGCCGGTCGAGGTGATCGTCGTGCAGTTGAAGCACGATCGCTAACGCTGCTGCCAGGTGCTAGACCTAATCGCATCTTTGGGAGCACCTAGGCCGACCGCAGGCGCTTTCACGGCCCGTGGGCGCTTGCGACGATACGAGCCTGCGATCAGGCAAAGCACAATCGGTGCGATTCCAACGATGATGAACTCTGAACGATTCCCATTGATGAACGTGCGTGCGCCGGCAAGAAGCCGGGCAGTGCGCGGAGCGCCAGGTTCATACCCAATCGGCAAGAGCGTCCCGTCGTGCGGCTTGGGATTGAGACTCATTGAATCGACCGCGTCGACCACGTCGATCGAGTCTCGTGCGCTCGGTGGAAGAAACTTCAGCCCAACGATGCGGTACGGCGTCGGCAAATGATCGTAGCGTCGGCGCGTGAGTCCACGAAACACGACTTCGCTCCAGTTGACGCGCGCGGTCGTGTGCATCGACCCCGGTACCGGCACCGGCTTCGGAGCGAGCACATACACCCACGTCAAGCCAAGCCACGCCAGCGCAACAGGGATCGCCAGGATGCGCGCGAAGCGCGCCGTAATGAGAGTCAGGGGCGCAAAGATCAGCAGCAACCCAAACCATCGCCCGCGCGTCGTTTCCGGCGTGAGGACCTCGCGTGCCTGAATCATCGACGTGCGAGCGATCGGCCGCACCGTGTACGGATAGATCGGGAGATAACGCACGCGGAGATGTGTGCCGACGCTCAGGTTGTCGTAGTCCCCTGTCCCGAGCATCATCTCGGAGTTGTGACTGACGCCCGCAGGCGTGCGAAACGAAGCCCAGACATAGCGGACGTTTCGCCATCCGCCATCGGGGTCGCGACTCAGTCTATAGCCCTCGTACTTGCGAGTCACCACGGCGTCGGCTTCGGGCGCGTAATCGAGCCAGAGTGGTGGGCCGATCACGATCGCGAGCAGCACTACGACCAGCAGCACCGGGCCGAACTGCATGCGTGACGACATACACAATGAGGGAAGCGTTGGCGCGAAATTACGTCACAAGCGGGAGAGCTGCCAGCATCAATGCTCGCGCAAGTGAAGGCTTCGGCCCTTGTGCTTCATCGCTGACACTCGGCGTGCTGCAAATATGGGCCTGGATTGCATGGAGACTCCGTGACCGCGGCGGGGCGATACCGCCTCGTCACACGAGAAGTCCTTCAATCACTACGTAGCTGACGCCAGGGCGTGCGGACGTCTACGTTCGCGTTCGTGATGCGACCCCCGCTCTCTCGCGTGACACTAGCCTGTTTCGCCTTGGCGCTTTCGAGTCGTCTCGCTGGCGCACAACCCGAGCGCAGACGCGAAATCATCGTCGTCGACTCGGTGAGCCGCGCGGCCGTTCAAATGGCAGAGGTACGCGTTTCGCCTCTCCAGACATTGGCGACGACGGATTCGGCCGGGCGGTTCGTGATCACAACGACCGATGATCAGCAAATCCTGATAAGCATCCGACGCATCGGCTTCGCGCCAGTCGAGCTCCGCCTCGAGCCGACCAGCCGCGATACGTTGTTCGTCATCGCATTGTCACCGACAGCGGCCGTGCTGGCGCCGACGGTGACGCAAGCCGAGCAGACGACGCGTCGCCTCGAGGTCGTCGGATTCTACGAGCGGCGACACGAACGTCCTGGGACTTTTCTCGATTCCGCGACAATCGCCGACAAGAAGCCGTACGATATGCTGTCGGTGCTCCGGCCCTATCTCCATGGTTGCACGATGATCTACGTCGACGGCATGCGACTGCTGTCGTTGCGCGACGTCAAGGTAGAGGACGTGCTCGCGATCGAGATCTACAAAAGCAACCTGCAGGCGCCGGCGCAGTTCGCGAACCCCATCGAGAGCATGGGTCGATGCGGGAGCATCGTCATCTGGCGTCGATTCTGACGATCAACTCTTCGGGAAGCTGGCTGCAGCGCGCTAGCGCTCGTCTTGCAACGCCCTCTCGAGCGCGTCGACAAAGCGCTCCACCGTCGAGACCTGCGCGTTGTATCCCATAACGCCGACACGCCACACCTTGCCGGCAAGCGCGCCAAGGCCGCCACCCATCTCGACGCCCGTCTCGAGAAGACGCTGCCTAACGCGGGCGTCGTCCACTCCCACAGGCACGTTGATGACGTTGATTGTCGCGCAGCGATTCGCGGGCGGCGGGAAGAGCGACAGCCCGATCCGATCGAGTCCCTGAACGAGCGCCTCGTGCGCCGCCTGGTGCCGAGCCCACCGCGCCTCGAGGCCTTCCTCGAGAATCAGGCGCAGCGCCTCGTGGAATCCATAGATGGCCGCGACCGGTGCCGTGTGATGAAAGGCGCGCTTCCGTGCTCCGCCCGTCTCGCCCCAGTACTGGAAGAGCAGATTGAGGTCGAAATACCACGTGGCTGGCTTGTGCTTTCGGCCGCGAACGGCTTCGATCGCTCGCTGTCCGACAGTGATGGGTCCCAGTCCTGGTGGCGCGCCGATGCATTTCTGACTGCACGAGCCCGCGGCGTCGACGCCTAACGTGTCGATCTCGATCGGCAGCCCACCTAACGAGGTGACGCAATCCATGGCGACGAGCGCGCCGTGACGATGTGCCACCTCGACGATCGGTGCAATCGGCTGACAGGCGCCAGTTGTCGTCTCGACATGCACGAACGCGACGAGCTTCGCCGGCCGTTCCTCGAGCATCACCGCGATCTGCGCTGGATCGACGATCTCGCCCGGTGGAGCTTCGAGGACACGAACATCGGCTCCAGCACGGCGCGCCATTTCCGCGAGGCGCTGACCAAAGTACCCGATCACAGCGACGACGGCGCTGTCACCCGGCTCGAGAAGATTCAGCATGATCGTCTCGAGGCCAGCGGATCCCGTCGCGGAGATGGGCAGGGTGTGATGGTTATGGGTGCCGTACACGGCGCGCAGGGCACCCATCGTCTGATCCATCAGCTCGACGAAATAGGGATCGAGATGCCCGACGGGATTCGCGCCCATCGCCGCGAGCACGCGCGGATCGGGGTTGCTTGGCCCCGGCCCCATCAAGAGACGCTGCGGGGGATTCAGCTGGGGCGGTGCGAGGTCAGTGAGTGCGGTTGCTTCGGTCATGAGATGATCGCCGGATGACATCTTCACGCAAGTCCCAGTTTCTGTGCCAATCCAATCCTTTGCAATTTGCCGGTCGCACCTACGGGAATCTCAGTCAGAATCAGGATCTTTCTCGGCACCTTGTAAGGCGCCAACCGCGCGGACGCGAACTCGCGGAGCTCCTTATCCGTTGCCGCGCTGCCTTGACGAAGTACGATCGCCGCGGCGACGTCTTCGCCAAGCATCTCGTGCGGCATCGCAAATGTTACGCATTGATGCACCGCCGGATGCTCCATGATGATTTCATCAACTTCGCGAGGCGAGATCTTCTCACCGCCACGATTGATGATCTCCTTCAGCCGCCCTGTGATGGCGACGTAGCCGTCCGAGTCCATCACACCCTGGTCTCCCGTACGGAACCAGTCTCCATAGAATGCGTCGGCGTTGGCTTTCGGGTTGTTCTCGTACGCGGTCATCACGTTGGGTCCGCGAATGACAATCTCCCCGGTCTGTCCGCGCGTGACTGTTTCGCCTTTGTCGTTGGCGATACGAATCTCGGGGCCACCACTTGGTCCAACTGTGCCGGCCTTGCGCGGCCCGCCTAACGGATTGCTCGCCATCTGGTGTGTCGCTTCCGTCATGCCGTACGCTTCGACGACGGGCACTCCGAACACGCGCTCGAGCTCCGCGATCACAGTTGGCGGAAGCGCCGACGAGGATGACCGAATGAATCGCAGCCGATGCCGCTTCAGGACTTCGGCGTTACCAGGCGCACGAAGCAAGATCGCCTGATGCATTGTCGGGACACCGGTGTAGAACGTCGGCTTCATCTCGTCCATCCACGCAAAAAACTTCAGCGCGTTGAAGCCTGGCGTACAACAGACTTCCGCGCCGGCGGAGAGCGGAGCGGAGAGCGCGGCGATGAGGCCGTGGATATGAAACAGCGGCATGATCACGAGCCCGCGATCCCGCGCAGTGAGCGCAAGCGTGCGGCGAATGTTTCCAGCCGACGCAAAGATGTTCTTGTGTGCGAGCGGCACGATCTTGGGCCGAGACGTCGTGCCTGACGTGTGGAGCACGAGCGCAATGTCGTCCGGCGCCGCGGCGCGCACCGATTTCGGAGTCGCGCCACTCTCACACTGGAGCGAGAAGCTGCCCGCGCCCTTTTCTGGATGCGGCGCGAGTCGCGCGACCGGCACGGCAAGCTTCGCGGCGACGCCTAACGCGGGACTATCCTTGCCCGAAGCGACGACGAGCAGCTTCGCTCCAAGATCGGAGAGATAGAACTCGAACTCGTCGGCGCGATAGGACGGATTGAGTGGCGCCGCAGTTGCCGCCGAGCCGATGCTGAGGAATGCAGCGGCCATCTCTGGACCGTTGTCGAGCACGATGCCGACACGGTCGCCCGGGCCGATGCCCTGCGACGCGAGAAAGGTCGTGACTTCGGCAACGTGCGTGCGGAGCGCGCGATAGGACATCGGCGCAGCACCGCCGGGCGCACTCAGTGCGGCCGCGTCGTCGTTGCCGACTTGTAAGAGATCGAGAATAGTTCCAGCCATTTGACCGTGTTAGGTGCTAGGTGCTAGTGCGGGTTTAGCTGGCAGCGCAGGCGCAGGGCTTCTCGCAATCGAGAGCTTACCGCCGTCCGCCAGTTCTCTCGCCAACAAAGTTACGAGCGCGTACAGAGAATCGATATGTGGCGTCGGCGTGTTCGTTAGGCGACCGAGCTCGACGACGGCGCCGACGAGCGCCTCGATCTCGAGTGGGCGGCCAGCTTCGACATCCTGTAGCATCGACGTCTTGTGCTCGCCGACCTTCTCGGCGCCGGCAATGCGCTTGTCGATACCGACGCGAAAGCTGACGCCCAGCTTATTCGCCACCAACTCGGCCTCGCGCATCACCTCGATGCTCAATTCGCGCGTCAACGGAAAACGCAGCAGGCCGGCGAGGGTTGCGTGCGTCAACGCGCTGATCGGATTGAAGCTGAGATTGCCCCAGAGCTTCAGCCAGATTTCGCCGCGAATGTCGGAGATAACCGGAGCCTTGAATCCGGCGCGTGTAAATGCCGACGAAATTGTCTGCACGCGCTCCGATATCGATCCATCGGGCTCGCCGAGCGTGAATCGCTTTCCCTCGACGACACGCACGACGCCGGGCGCTTCGAGTGTCGCCGCCGGAAAAACAACGGAGCCGATGACGCGATGGGCGTCGATGTGACGCGCGATCGCACCGTCGGGATCGGCCGAACGCACGGCGGTTCCCTCGTACTCGCCGCCGTGTTTGTGGAAATACCACCACGGAATTCCGTTCTGCATCGTCACGATTGCCGTGTTCGCATTGCACAGCGCCGCGAGATCCGCGGCGACGCCGGCCACCTGGTGTGCCTTGACGGCCAGTATAATGAAGTCCTGCGGCCCGGCATCGCGCATTTTCTCGAACGCAGTTGGGTGCGTCGTGACGACGCTTCCGTCCTCGCCGACGACACGCATGCCGTCGCGTCGAATTGCGTCGAGGTTTGCGCCGCGCGCGATGAACGTGACGTCCTCCCCTGCCGCGGCGAGCCAGCCACCCACGTAGCCGCCAATTGCACCAGCGCCAACGACTGCAATCTTCACGGCACGGCCTTGCTCTCGCGCCGGCGGAGTGGCTGGAGCACGAAGATCGCGAGCAGCGCCGCGGCGAAGTTCATCAGCGCCGCGACGAGGAACACGGTACGCCACCCGGCTGCCGAGACGGCGATCACGCTGGCGAGCGGCACCCCGGCCGACGCAACGCCTTTGCCAACATAGAGCAGGCCGGCGTTAGCAGATGCGAAACGCCGGCCATACGCGTCGCCGCAGATCGCGGGAAAAAGACTGTAGATCTCACCATACGCAAAGAACACTAACCCCGTGAGCAGCACGAACCAAAACGGATCTCCTCCGAATCGGCTCAGGAGCAGGATCAGTCCACCCTCGAGCGTGAAGGCAATCAACATCGTATGCTCGCGGCCGAGCAAATCCGACATCCAGCCAAAAAACGGGCGACTCACGCCATTCAAGATACGACTCACCGAGAGCGCGA
>DATEGN010000207.1:0-3671 GCA_035280125.1 Gemmatimonadaceae bacterium
TCCCGAGCACCGTTTCAGTAAAGGTCTTGGCGTTCACGCCCCTGTAGCGAAGCTCGGGGTTCAACTGGTTGGCGATTTGCAAGTACTCATCGCGTGCCGTCTCGAGCGTCGCACGCGGCGCAAGCCGGCCAACAGCAAGAGTTGATACGCCACCGCTCCACCCACCCCAGATCGGAGCCCAGTATTCCGCGCCCGCCGGATAATCGAGGCCTGGAGGCGCGACGCCGACAATCGTGAATTCCCCTCGTGTGAACGGCTCGATCAGATGTCGGCCAACGACGGACGAGTCGCCACCGAACTTGCTTTGCCATGCCGAATAGCTCAGCACGATGACGCCCGAGCCAACGACGTCACGCTGCCCAATGGCGTCATCGCTCGGCCGAAGCAGGCGACCCAACGCCGGCCTCACGCCGAGCACATCGAAGAAGTTGCCGGTGACCAGCGACCGGTTGAGTGGCAGGGAGCGATCCCCGTAGAGCATGGGTACCGCAGTCGCCGGCCAGTGCGCAACGCCAGCAACGTCGCGCAGCATTCGCGTTTCGCGGCGGAAAGTACTCAGTTCCTTTGTGCCGGCCGCGTACTCGACGCCTGGCACACGATACGTCCACATCGCGACGATGCGATCTTGATCGACCACCGGAAGTCGTCGCACGAGCACGGCACGAAATACCGTGAACATCGCGACGGACATCCCGATCCCGAGACCGAGGATGATGACCGCGGTCACGAAGAACGCCGGCGTGCGACGGAAGCCACGTAACGCGCTCTCGAGATCCTGCGTCAGCTGACCCATGTGATGAATCCTCACCTATTCTGCTCGCAGCGCCTCCACGGGACTCACACGCCCCGCGCGACGCGCTGGCAGAAAGCTCGCCACCGCGACAACGGCGAGTAGAATCGCGGTCACAATGATGAGAATCCATGGGTCGCTCGCACTGATCCCGACGAGCAGCGAATTCAAAACGCGTGTCGTTGCGAGCGCACCGATGACGCCGAGCACTGCCCCAATCACACCGAGCCGAAGCGCCTGAACGACGATGCGGCCGCTCACGCTCGCTGGCCTTGCTCCCAGTGCAATGCGAACACCGATCTCGCGGCGGCGTTGGCTGACGACGAATGCAATCGCTCCGAATACGCCGATCGCGCTGAGCAAGAGCGCCATTGCCGCCGAGATGCCGAGGAGCAGCGTCGCGAAGGAGATGCGGGCCATCGACCGGGCGACGATGACGCCCATCGACTCCAGATTGGCGATCGGCACGTGCGGATCGAGCTCGGCGACAGCGCGCCGAATGCCGTCGGTGAGCGCGAGCGGGTTGTCGTTGCTCGTGCGGAGCACGACTCGCACGTTGTTAGCCGGTCCCCAGAGGTGGGTGCCCGTCGCTGGGATGAGCGGATAATAAATGATTGCCTGTGCCGGCTGGTCGAGTCCTTGATCCCGCACGTCGGCGGCGACGCCAATGACCCGATAGAAGGGCGGTTGCGACGCGTTTCCGATCGATTTACCGAGAGCGTCTTCGCCGGGCCACAGGCGACGCGCCAGCGTTTCGCTGATCACGACACCCGCGGTTCCCTGCTCGGTCTCGGTCCATGTCGGAGCACGGCCGCGCAACGGGATGTGCATGGCTTGGAAGTATGACGGGCCGACGATTGGCTTGGGTATGCATGGTGCCGGTTCGGTTCGGCCAATCGGCCTGTCTGGGGCGAAGATCAACGAGCAGGCGGCGCCGGAGAACTGGTCGAGCGGCAACGCGTCGGTGATACCCACCGCGGTCACGCCAGGCATCCCCGCGAGGCGTTCGTCGAGCCGGCGGTAGAAGGTCTCGACGTTCTGGTAACCTTTGTACGTCCCGCTCGGCAACGAGATGGTGAAGGTGGCAGCGCCCGCAGGGTCGAAGCCGGGTTTCGCATTGCGCAGGTTGCGGAAACTCTGAACGAGCAGCGCGGCGTCGGCGAGGAGTACGAGCGCGAGCGCGACCTGCCCAACGAGAAGCACGTCGCGCGTTGCCAACTGGCTGCGCGATGCGGTGGTCAGGCGTGAGCCCTCGCGCGCGCCGAGGTCGAGCGTCTGCTTCCGCAGGCTCGGCCAGATGCCGAAGACGAGCCCGATGCACAGCGAAAGGCCGAACGCGAAGACGACCGTCGCCGTATCGAGATGTACTTCGGCTAATCGCGGAATATTCGTTGGTGCGATCGAGAGCAGCAGCGCAATGCTGGTAAAGGCGAGTGCGAGCCCGATTGCACCGGCCGCCCCGGCGATGAGCGAACTCTCACTTACATAGTGCAGCGTCACGTACAGCCGCGACGCACCGAGCGCGCGGCGAATCGCTACCTCGCGCTGCCGCAGCTCGAGTCGAACCAGAAACAAATTCGCGACGTTGGCGCAGGCGATCAGCAGTACGAGACCCACCGACGCGAGCAATATCCAGAGCACGCCGCCGATGTTTCCCAAGACAACATCGCGCGCCGAGATCACGTCAGCGGCGAAATGGTAGCTGTGCATGAACCCGGATGAATACGCAGCTGGGAAGAGCTCGGGAAAGCGCTCGGTGAGCGCGGCGAGATCGCGTTGCGCATCGGCGAGCGTGACGCCCGACTTCAGCCGACCGATAGCGCTCGAGCTGTGATCATTCACCGGCGGCGCGAGCGAATCAATCGGCAACGGAAACCAGAGGTCGACGCGCTCGTCGGGAAGCTCCATTCCGCTCGCCATCACACCGATGACGGTCATGCGCGACCCCTCGACCGTGATCGGCCGGCCAACGATGCCGGGATCACCGCCGTAGCGCGCCTTCCAGAGCTCGTTGCCGAGAACGACCACGTTCGGTTCGCCGGCACGATCGTCAGCGGCAGTGATCGGCCGCCCCACCGCCGCGCGCAAGCCAAGGACCCTAACGAGGCTCGCGGTGACCAGAGCCCCCCGCACACGCTGGGGATTGCCTTCGTCCGTGATTGTCGGCATCCACGATCTGAAGACGCCAATGTCCTCGAACGTATGATTGTGGCGACGGTACTCGAGGTAACCAGCCACGGACACGCCCCAGAAGCCACTTGCCGTCGCACCGGAGACAGCGCTCCGGATCCTCACGAGCCGATTCGCATCGGGGTACGGCAGCGGACGCAGCACAACACGGTCGAGCACCGTGAAGATCGCCGTCGTCGCGCCGATGCCGAGCGCCAGTGTCAGCACGGCGACGATGCTGAAGATCGGACTTCGTGCGAGCGCCCGAGCAGCGTGCCGCAATTCGCTCCGCACCGCATCGGTCACGTCCGTGCGGCGCTGCTGCTTGAGTATTCGCTCATCGATGGCACTCACCTGGCGCTTATACGCGTTCGCGTCACCGAATCGCTCGCGCGCGTCGCGCTCGGCCTCGTCGCGGTCCATCCCCTGCGCCATGAGCTCCTCCACTCTTTCCTGAAAATGGAAGGCGAACTCCGTCTCGAGGTCTCGTTGCGCCCGCGCCCTGGTGTTGGGCAGACGGAACAGTCGGCGGATCATGATCCAGCCGCCGCTGAGTTGAGCACAAGCTGAACGACGTTGGTGTACCGCGACCAGCGGGACACCTCGGCCGCGAGCTGGCGGCGCCCGGCCGTCGTGAGCCGATAGAACTTCGCGCGCCGATTCTTCTCAGTGATTCCCCACTCGGCATCGAGCCAGCCGCGCTCCTCGAGCC
>DATEGN010000208.1:0-2423 GCA_035280125.1 Gemmatimonadaceae bacterium
CGCACGCGCTCGGGCTACGGGCTCGACACATGTCACCTCTGGGCCTCGGGCTACGACATTCGCGGCTCTCGTGAGGCACTCACGCGCGTGCTCGACGAATTCGAAGCTGCAACGGGTGAGGCGCCCGGCTTCTTCCATCTCAATGACAGCGAAGGCGCTTTTGCATCCAACCGCGACCGCCACGTCCTCCTCGGCGACGGCACCATCGGTGCCGAGCCCTTCAAGTGGCTGCTCGAGGATCGACGTGCGCGGGACATTCCGCTCATCCTCGAAACCCCGCAGCAAAACATGGAGATTGGGGATGATGACGCGACTCCGGATCCGTACGATGTGAGGATGATGGAACTGCTTTCGCCGTGATCGGTGGCCGATCGGCGATTCTCGTCCGTCGATGGCTCCACGTGCGGCAAGCATCCACCGCCTCAAAAAACAGAGAGAACAGCTTCACAATCGGCGTCTTTTTCGGCGGCGTTTCCGGCCTCTTCTGTTTTCGGATTGCTGGGAGTTGTCCGAGTAGAGGAATCGTCGGCGGTCATAGTAGCTCCGTGTGAGATTGGGAGATCCACTCTGCGCCTGGATCATGATCGGAGTGTCATCAAACCACCGCCGCACAAGGCCACTCATAACAATTCGTTACTTGCCTAATCAGCTAATTATCTAATAGTTTCGAGTGGTATGGATGCGTTCCGGGCCCTCGCCGACCCCACGCGGCGCGAGATTTTGCGGCTCCTCCGCGATGGTCCCAAGACCTCCGGTGAGATCGCCGAGCATTTTCCGACCGCCTGGGCTACCGTGTCACGCCATCTTGGGGCGCTCCGCGATGCCGGACTCATACTCTCCGAGCGCAACGGCCAGCAGATCGTGTACGAGCTCAATACCACGGTCTTTCAGGATCTCGTGGATCATCTGCTCGAGTGGGTTCGGCCCTCGAAACGCAGAGCCAAGCCACGCGGAGGCAAGCATGCGTAAATGGCTGGCGCCCATTTTCATCGTCGCGGCCTTCGCGTTTTCGATTATCGTTTACTCACGTCTTCCCGAACGCATGCCCATGCAATGGGGGTGGCATGGTGGCGTGAACCGGTATGGCTCGCGACTCGAGGGAGCGTTCCTCGCGCCGGTCCTGATGCTGGGCCTCTGGTTGCTGATGCGTTTTCTTCCGCGCATCGATCCCAAGCGCGCGAACTACGCGAAGTTCGCGGATACGTACGAGCTGTTGGTCAATTCCTTCATCGCGGTCCTCGCCGTCATCCACGTTGCCCAGCTTGGGACGGCGCTCGGCTGGCCAATCGCCATGCAGCGACTGGTGCCGGCACTCGTCGGAGTGCTGTTCATCATTCTTGGCAACGCGCTGCCCCGCGCGCGGCCAAATTGGTGGTTCGGCATTCGCACGCCGTGGACGCTCAGCAATGATCGGGTGTGGACGCGCACGCATCGCGTTGCCGGCTACCTGCTGGCCGGTGCCGGTGTCGTCTTGCTCATCGCCGCGGCTTTGCCGAGCGCATGGACGTTCGCGTTCGGCGTCACTGCCGTTGGCGCGGCTGCCTTCGGCTCCTTCGTCTACTCGTATTTCGCCTGGAAACAGGAGACTTCGAAATGAGAATTCATACTTCGTACGTTGCGGCTCTTGTCATTCTCACCGGTCCCGCGGCCGCCGCCCAGCAGCCCACGACCTTCGTTATGCTGATGGGTAGCGATACGCTCGCCGTCGAACGGGTGACGCGCGCCGCCAATCATCTCGACGGCGATTTCGTGAGTTCGTCGCTCGGCGCGCGTGTGCGTTATGCGGCGGCGCTCAATGCCGATGGTACCATGTCACGCTTCGAGACCTGGGCCTATCGTGGTGCCGATACGGTTGGAACACACGCGACGATGCAGGAGCAGGGCGACAGCATGATCGTCGACCTGCAGGGGAAAACGATGCGGTTCGGGACGAAAGCCGGCGCGATCGTGTACTTCAATCCGTCGATGGGCCTGCTCGAGCAAGCGCTCATTCGCGCGCGCACGCTCGGCGGACAAACGACCGAAGTTCCGCTCTTCTCGTCCGAGGGCGCGGTGACCGTGCCGCTCGCAGTGACGTGGGTGGGCTCGGACTCCGCCCACGTCAAGCTCGGCGCGGCGGAGATGCAGGTCGCATTCGGCGTCGATGGGAGAGTCACCGGCGTCGCCGCCCCGGCGCAGAACGTACGCGTCATACGCGTCGACGGGGCGCGCATAGTGACGGCGATCGTGAAGCCCGACTACTCGGCGCCGGCCGATGCGCCCTACACAGCGGAAGACGTGATCCTGACGACGCCCAAGGGGATCAAGCTCTCGGGAACGTTGACGCTGCCCAAGTCGAAGCCCGCGCGCGGCGCGCCGGCGATCGTCACGATCACGGGCTCGGGAACGGAGGAGCGCGACGAATCGCTCCCGGGTGTGATCGG
>DATEGN010000209.1:0-3846 GCA_035280125.1 Gemmatimonadaceae bacterium
GGACAGCTCGTCCAGCGTGCGGATCGACAAGTGGCTTTGGGCCGCGCGCTTCTTCAAAACCCGATCGCTCGCCACCGAAGGCGTGAATGGTGGCAAAGTCGAGCTGAACGGACTGCGGCCCAAGCCATCGAAGGAGGTGAAGGTCGGCGACCAGCTTCGTGTGCGGCTGGGACCGTTCATTCATGCCATCACCATTCGGGCGCTTTCCGAACGTCGCGGACCGGCCGCCGCGGCCGCACTCCTCTTCGAGGAGTCTCCGGAGAGTGTTGCCGAGCGCGAACGATTGCGCGAGCAACACCGCCTGGCGCCATCGATTCATCGCGAGGAGGGGGGCCGCCCGACCAAGAAAGAGCGGCGAGCGATGTCCGCGTTCGAGGAGCGCCAGCGGCGTCGTTCTCGTTAGGCCTGGCTCGTGAGCTCGCCGGCGACCTTGCGGAGTATCTCCCTCGAAATGCCGTGGCCGCCTTCGTAACGGACCAGGCGATACCGCAGTTGCGCTTTTGCCAGGCGACGTTCCTCTTCGGCCAGACGCTCGGGCGACACGAAGTCATCGCGCGAGCCGATCACAATATGCAGTGAGGCATGCTGAAGGGTCGGCGCCTTCGCCGCGTTATCGATCTCGGGAGGGAGAAACCCGCCCCAAATGACGACGTGTGCCGGTCGAATGTTTCCGCGAGCGATCCAGCGCGCCGCAGTGGCTGTCCCTTGGGAAAAGGCAAGAACGACAATCCGAGGCGCTGCGCCGCGTGTGCGACCAAAGGCCTTCAACACCCCCGCGGCGAGACTGTCGAGATACGCAACGTAGTCGTCGATGTCGCGGTCGCGATCCTCGCGCGTCATCCACGTCGCGCCCACTGGACGCTCCGCAGCCGGCATTGCCTCAGGACCGACGAGATAAAAGCGATTTAACGCTTCTGGTGCGACGATGAGGCGTGAGCCGTCGTCGAGCTGTTCAAAGAGCCTGATGAACTGGCCGGCGAGCTGACCATACCCGTGCAGAACGATCCACACCTCTTTCACCGACGTGTCGTTCGGTCCGAGCGTGTAGTAACGCGCGGTTCGACGAACAGCGAGGTGACGCTCCTCGAGCATGGTGGAAACAGTGCGAGATTTCGCGAAGGCTCAACCTTGAGTGCTCTTCGCTAACCTGTCGAAGCTGTGGAGCGCGCCATCGAAAACGCAATAGCTGACCGCTTCGAGGTTCTTCGTTATGAAGGCTTATGGTCTCGGGGCCCCCCTCCGCTGGAATCCCCGCTGTATGGTCGGATTGCGCACGTCATCCGGCAGCCTGTTCCACTGTTGGGGCGTGAGGATTGCTTGCGCGCTCTTGACTGCCGCGAGGTAATTGTTTCGAGCTTCCTGAAGTTTGGGCTGAATGTTCGGGAACACCGCCGCGAGGTCGGCACCGCCCTGGCCCTTCGCGAGCTGCTGCTGGACGTCCGCGACGAGCGAATCGTTCTTCGACGTCAGCGAATCCGCCACCGCCTTGAGCTTCGTGATCTGATCGTCGGTCAGATCGAGCTTCAGCGAATCGTTCAACGCGAGTATCGCCGCCACGGGGTTCGGAGCGACGCGGTTTACAATCGTACGGATGTCGAAGTTCCGACCATTGCCACCAGCGGCACGGGCGCCGTTGATGCCGCGCAGTGTGCCCTCGAGCAGGTCGCGCTGGCGGTCCGGGCCTACTTGCACGCGCGCCTGAAGCGCGAGCTGGAAGGGTGTTCGAATCGCGATGCGCGACGCTGGATTGTCGCCGAATCGATCGTTCACCGTATAGATGAAACGTTTGGCCGCGGCATCGAAGCCCGTGACATAGAGGAGCGTTGGATCGGGGCGATTCGGTTGACCCCAGCCCTTCAGATTGTCGGCGCCGTGCAGTAGCTGATCGAGACCAGCGAGCGGATTGATCGCGCTGAGGGAGATCATCAGTCGCCGTCCGAGGAACGAGCCGAGGTCCGGGCGAATGTTCGCCTGCAAATCGATGCCCGGCGTCCAGCTTCCAGTGCAGCTGTTGCGCGCGGTGACGTCGCCGAGCTGCTTCTCCAGGCAGACGCGCGCGTCGCGCGGCGCGTTGGCGAGCAATCGGCGCATCCCACTCACGAGCGCGGTGTCGCTCTGGATGTTCGGGTCATCCGGATTGAAGACGAACGCGCGGTCGTTGCGCGAGCCATCGCCGTTGATGTCGCTCCCGACTCGCGGCGTGAACGGAGCGCCCGACGTGAGCCGCAGAACCGACGTGATGTCGAGCCAGGGTTTCACGAGCCAGGTCGTCGTGCCGACGATCGAATGCCGCCGTTCGAAGTCGCTCGTGGCCCACGGGAAGATGTTCGGATCACCCGCGGTCGTCGGCGAGCCAAAGCCGCCGCCAGCGCCAACGCCGCCACCGAAGCCGCCGGCGTTGTAGAACGACGACTGGTCGATCGACCGCATGAAGGTATAGGACAGACTCCAGATGATGTCGTTAGGCGTCACGCCGTTCAGGGAGACGGTCACCTGTCCGGTGCGCGACTCGAGCCCCGACGTCACATCGAGGACCTGCGCGTACTGCGGGTAGAGCCTCGATGAGAGAAGACTAATGGCGCCCGTCTGCGGTATGATCGCGTTCGGGTCGACGAAAACGGGCCGGTTTCCCTCGTCCGCGAGCACGAATTGAGGCGCGTTGTTGAGATTCAGATCCCGCACGCTGTACAGATTCGTTCCCAACGCGGACGAGAAATCGACGCTCGCACCGAGACGGGCGCTCAATCTATGACTGACACCGAGCGACGCGCGCCAGGACCGCGGCGCGCCGAAGTCGGGCTCGAATACGGTGACATTGGGCAGCTGCGTGCTGAAGCCCGGTCCGCCCCCAGACGGCGCGCCGTTGGCGCACGAATCGGGAATCGTCGTCGGATCAGCGGCGTACCCTGCCCAATCCGGGACTGGTACCGCCGACCCGATGCACACCAGCTGCGATTGGCTGTTCGGCAGCCCCGTCGCCGTCAACGCCGACGCGAACATCGGCAGCGGGAACGTGCCGCGAAACTCGCCAATGCCACCGCGGAAAATGTACGGCTGCGGGCCAATCCCACCGCCCGTACCACCGAAGCCCGCGGCACCGTCACCGCCGCCGCGTCCTCCGAATCCACCTCCACCTCGACCACCGCCACCACCGAAGCCACCTTGAGGAATCTGCCCACCGACGCCGCCACCGAGCATCCACGTGAAGCCCATGCGCGGACTCGCGCTCACTTCCGTGGGGAACTTGTCCGTGCGACGATCAAACAGCTGCTCGATTTCCGGATTATAGGCGGGATGCCCCTGGAAGTCCGATGCTTCGACCCGCATGCCATACGTCACCTGCAAAGCGCGGCTATGGCGCCATGTGTCGCCGAGGTAAATCGCGCTATTGAGCCCCGAGCCCGTGCGCGCCGTGGGCATGAGCGATCGCGTGAACATCGCCGGCGTGTTGTTTTCGAGATCGCTCAACGAATTGAAGAGGAACGTGCCATCGCTATTGAACGCGTTCATCGACGAGAAGCTCGTTATGTTCACGAGCCCGCCGAGCTTGAAGCGATGCGACGCGTCATCGGAGAGCCACGAGACCTCGTCACTCGCCTCGAATTGTCCGTTCGCGCCATCGGTCGGCAGGCCGGAATTTCCACCGAAGTCCAGCTGCGTCACGGCCACCGTCGTGTCGCTGAACGCCGATGTCACCGTCACACGTCCTTCGGGATCGACGAGATATGGATTCGCGGCGCTCAGATTGCGCATATACGTGGCACGCCCTTCGTTGAGCACACTGCCGAAGACGGACGAGAGCGCGAGCATTCCGCCGCCACCGCCAGTGTGCTGAATGCCGCCATG
>DATEGN010000210.1:0-3847 GCA_035280125.1 Gemmatimonadaceae bacterium
ATTTTGGAAGGCCGGCCACGCGCGTGAGCGCGGGCGGGCTTTGTCGTTAGGTGGCTAGCGGGAATGGGGAACAGCGGACGGGGAACGCGGTAGTGTTCCCCGTTCGCCGTTCCCCGTTCCCTCTAGCCGCTCGACGATCGCCCACGCGAGCAGCGGCACCATGATCTCGTGATGGCCGGTGAGCTCGTAGCCCTTGCCGCCGTCGAGCGTTGGACGCTGTACGACGTTCATCCGTGGACGATAGTGGCGCTGCATGTCGAGATCGCAGGTCACGAAGTTGCGCGGCCGGCCATCGTTCAGGTTGCGTGCAATCGTGAGCGCTTTCAGAAAAACCTCGGGCATGATCACTGCGCTACCGAGATTCATCGCCACGCCACCATCATTGAGAGACGTGAGCGAATGAGCGAGGCGGCGGAAGTCGCGGTGGCTCGTATCACCGATGGCTGCACCGTCGGCGGCAGGATGCTGGTGAATGATTTCGGCGCCTAACGCGGCGTGAACCGTAACCGGAACGCCGAGACGGTAGGCGCCGAGGATGACCGAAAGCTCGGGGTGAGGGACGCGCCCCGCGGCATCCGCTTCGTCGAGTGCCACCGCGAGCGCTTCCCCCATGCCCCGTTCCTCGCGCTTGCCGCGAACGAAGGCATCGTTCATCTCCCGTCCCGTCTCTTCGGCCATCCCGAAGCTGCCGTCACGCAGACCGGCGGCGACGTCTTCCGACGTACCGCCAAATCGAGCGATTTCAAAGTCGTGTATCGAGGCTGACCCGTTCATCGCCAGATGCGTGATCACGTGGCGGCGCATGAGGTCGACGAGAAGCGGGGCCAAACCCGTCTTCACGATGTGGCCGCCAAGCATCACGACGACCCCGCGCTCACGACGCGCCGCGTCCACGATCGCGTCCACGACATGGCGAAAGTCGCGCGCGACGAGAACGTCCGGGAGGGCGTCGAGGAATGCCGCGAAGCTCAGATCGCGCGCGGGCGGATGAGCAAATTCTTCCGCGCGCACTTTGTTTGGCCGGCGCGCGACAGGAATCGTCCGCACGGCACTGAGGTCCGCCTCGGGCATCGAGGCATCAGACCTTGCATCGCTGCTCACGGCAGCGAGTCGGTGGCCGAGGCGCTGCGCTCTGGCGAGACGGCCGGAGCCGTGCCGCGCTGATACGAAGTCAGATACAAGTTGAGAGATCCGAAAGGAAGCTTCGACTTCATCTGAAGCATGATGCGGTTCGTGTCGTCGGAGAGCCAGATCTCGGCGCGACCACCTTCGGAGAAAATGCCGGTCGTTTTGATGAGCGGCTGTACAACGATAGCATCGAATTCGCCGGCAGGAACGCGAATGTGCTCCTTTCTCAGCACGCGAATCGTCACCGGATTCCGATCCGGACGGAAGTAGCGGTTGAACTCGTAGGTCGCTCCGACCTCGAGCGGAATCGTACGGACGAAGTACAGGAAGGCGCCGTCGTCGAGTGGTGCGGCGACGGTTGGCGTTTCCGGCTTGCCCTCCTCGACCACGACGCCGCTTTCGGGCAGGATCTCGAAACGGCGCTCACGATTGCGGCGACCTTCGCTGAGCTCTTGCCAGTGCCGAAGCGAGACAAGATTGCTCACGTCCATCCAGCTCTCGAGGCGGTCGTTCACCTTGAAAAAGAGCGTGCCGCCCGAGACGTGAAAGACCGTGTGCCATGCCGCGTGCCCCCGAACGGAATCGATGCCGGTGACTTGCATCGAGCCACTGCCGACGTGCAGAAAACCGAACTTCACGTCGTATTCGAGGCGCTCGCCGCTCGCAAAAGGTACTGGCGCCATCGTCGGCGCCGCGCCAGGGAGCGACGGTCCTCCGGCCTGAGCGACGCCTTGTGAGCGAGCCGCCGCGGGCCGCAGCGCGATCGCCGCGCCAGCGACGAGCATCGCCGTACGAGCGGAAAGCCGCCGCATCCGCTCAGCGAGCGTCGGACGCGGCTCGCGATGGCGCGGGCGTGCGGTGACGTCTCGTGCGTCCGAATCGGTAGAGGTCGACGGCATCGGTCCAGGGATGAATGCGACTCTCGCGCGGGCGGAGATCGTAACGTGGCTCGAGATCGACTGTCTCGATGCGCCGCGCGAGCGGCGCCGTACGCATGAGCAAGTCGGCGTTCGCCGCCCACACCGTTCCCTGGACGATCGGCTCATCACCCGCGTGACGAATGAGATCGCGCAGCAGCGTTATGCGATATAAACGAAAAACGCCGAAGGGATCAGACACACCTGGCACTTTCATGAGCGGACGTAGAACCCATGGGGCCATGCGTCTGAGCCAACGCACCGGCCGTGGCGGCACTGCGTTCTGCCCGGCGAGTGGTCGCTCGGCGACGACGAGATCGGCTCCGCCCTCGAAGCGCTTGATCAGCTCGGGCAAATGTTCCGGCTGGTCGGTGAAATCGGCCTGCATGACGATCATGCCGTCGCGGCGCGGATATCGTGTTCGCCGCGACACTTCACGAATCAGCGCGTCGAGCGCACGCGCATAGCCCACGTGCTCGTCGGAGGCGATGATCGTGAGCGGAAGAACGTCGGTGTAGGCTTGCAGCGTCTCGGCCGTCGCGTCCGAGCTGCCGTCATTGAAGACGAGAATCTCATATTCGCGCGGATACTCCTGAAACACTTTGCGAAGACGCCAGAGCAGCAGGCCGACAGTGGGCGCTTCGTCGTATGCAGGAATGCAGATGTACAGCAACGAGCACCCTCGAAGAAAATCGTACGATGAGACCGAAATTGCTCGGCGAGAAATACCAGGGCGACGATCGAAAGTTAGAGGCCCCACAAGTGTGAGCGCCACTCGTTTCAAGTCGAGATCTTCGATCGTCGAGTGTTGGGTGGAGGGTGGACGGTACTGGGGCGCTTCCTTCGACGGATTTCATGAAACGACCGACGCTGATTCTTCTGACCGGAACGTTCGCGCTAGCCGGGTGTTCGCGTGCAAGACCGAGTACCGGAACCGTAGCTCAGCAGGGCGCGCGTTTCGATCCTGGTTACTCCATCAATCCCGCCGAATTGCGGCGCGATCTCTTCATTTTCGCCGACGACTCGTTCCGCGGGCGTGAGACGGGCACTTCGGACGCAAATCGTGCCGCGGCGTTTCTCGCACGGCGCGCGCAGCTGCTTGGCCTCGAGCCCGCCGGCGACAGCCTCTACATGCAGCGCGTGCCGCTCGTGCGCCAGAAGTTCACGAAGGCGACCCACGTCGCGGTAACTGCCGCGCGAGGGCGCGATCACGAGCTTCACCTCGGCGCGGACTATACACCGGTGCTTACGCTCGATGGACAAACGGAAGCGAAGCGCAACGCCGACGGCGAGATGATCTTCGTTGGCTACGGACCCACCAATGATGCCGAGAGCGAGGCACTGGCTCGCTTCGACGTCGAGGGGAAGGTCCTGGTCGCGATTCACGGCGCTCCCAAGACGAAACGTCCTCGGCCCGACCAGGTGAAACTGCTCGAGTCGCAGCGCATGCTCACCGAGCGCCTCAACCGATTGATCGCGCTTCATCCGGCCGGCGTCGTGCTACTGATGTCGGGCGGCGCCGAGCAGCTGTATGAGCAGACATCGCCGCGACTGCTGCACCCGGTAATCCCGGACCGTCCAGGGGAGCATCCCGAGGACATTGCAAGTGATTCACTGCGCACGCTTCCCGTAATTCTGCTCGGTGTCGCACGAGGCGGATCGCCGCTGTTGCCGGCGGACTGGCCTAACGACACATCGACGCAAGCGCTGGGGCGAAGTCTGAACGTCCACCTCGACATCGAACGGCAGCAGTTCACGGGCTACAATGTCGCCGCGGTGCTGCGCGGCAGCGATCCCGAACT
>DATEGN010000211.1:0-5994 GCA_035280125.1 Gemmatimonadaceae bacterium
CGCAATACCGACACTGGTCGTCGAGAGCTCGACGCCATGGGCGCGAAGCTCATGGATGCACTTCGCACATTCCGCGTCGAGGGCGAGCTCGTTGGGCGCACGACAGGCCCCGTGGTCACGCAATACGAGGTCGAGCCGGCACCAGGCGTGAAAGTTCGCCAGATCGCGAATCTGTCCAACGATCTCGCGCTCGCGATGCGCGCCGCATCCATCCGCATTGTCGCGCCGATCCCCGGTCGCGGCGCCGTTGGCGTGGAGGTTCCGAACCCGACGTCGGAGATCGTGTCGTTCCGCGAGCTCATCGAGTCGCGCGATTATCAGAGCGCGCGCTCCGCGCTGCCGATCGCGTTAGGCAAGGATCTCGAGGGCAAGCCCGTCATCACCGATCTCGCGAAAATGCCGCACTTGCTCATCGCCGGCGCGACGGGATCGGGAAAGTCGGTGTGCGTGAACACGATCATAACGAGTCTCATCTACCGGCACACGCCGCGTACGCTGCGTTTCCTGATGGTCGATCCGAAGATGGTGGAGCTGTCGGTCTACAACACACTCCCGCATCTCCGGCACAAGGTCATCACCGACAATCGCGACGCCGCCGCGGTGCTCAAGTGGGCCGTGATGGAGATGAACGAGCGCTACGAGCTGCTCGCCGCCAACGGTTGTCGCAACGTGCAGGATTTCAACAAGCGCGTGCACGACGGCGCGCCGCTCAAGCTGCCAAAGCGTGACAACGTCGCGTTCGAGGATCTCACCTATCGCGGTGAAGTCGTCCCGTACATCGTCGTCGTCATCGACGAGATGGCGGACCTGATGATGACGGTGCAGGGTGAGGTCGAAACGCCGATCGCGATGCTCGCGCAGAAAGCGCGCGCGACGGGCATTCACCTCATCCTCGCGACGCAACGGCCAAGCGTGAACGTGATCACCGGCCTTATCAAGGCGAATTTCCCGAGTCGAATCGCGTTCCGCGTTGCGTCGCAGGTGGATAGTCGGACGATCATCGACGGGGCCGGCGCCGAAGCGCTACTCGGCAATGGTGACATGTTGTTCATTCCGCCGGGCAAGTCCGAGCCCGCACGGTTGCAAGGCGCTTTCCTCTCGAGCGACGATACCGAGAATCTCATGAAGTGGTATCATGACCGTCGTGAGGCAAAGCGAGCAGCGATGGTCGCGCAGGGCGCCGTCGTCGACGAGACGGCACCAGAAGAGCCAGACATTCTGGAAGAGGTGCGTCAGCGCGAAGCACTCGAGGCAGGGAAGGGCGAGGAGGACGAAGCAGAGATCGTGGATCGCGACAAGCTGTTCCGAGAGGCTGCCGAGGTGGTGATCCAGCACCAGCAGGGATCGACGTCGCTCTTGCAGCGGCGTCTCAAGGTTGGCTACGGTCGGGCGGCTCGCATCATCGATCAACTGCACTTTGCCGGCGTCCTTGGTCCGCCAGACGGATCCAAGCCGCGCGACGTGCTTGTCGGATTGGACGATCTCGAGCGCATCTGCGGTCCCCGCACTTGATGCGAATTCCTGTCATTCCGAGGAGCGCACGCCACGAGGGGAGGAATCTGCACTTCGCCCTTGTGTTGGCGTTTGCTTGCGTGAGCGGACGCTTGAGCGGTCAAACGCCTCCGCCTGCTGCGCCGCCGCGCGCGGACACGCTTGCGCATCGTCTCACGTTGGACACCGCGAGAATTCAGCCGGGCCAGTATCTCTATCAGTTGAACCTCGCGCGTGACAGCGCAAACACACCGCTCGGCGACCAGCACTTCATCGTGTCGGCGCTCGATTATGCGGGCACGCCCGCGCTGCTCTTCGCGCGCAACGGCATTGAAGGCGTCGCGCTCGCGAGCGATTCACTCGTCGTCCGACGCGACGATCTCCGGCCGCTGCACTGGATCGCGACGCACGGAGTCGCGCGTGTTGCCGCGGAGTTCACCCCGGACAGCATCTTCGGCGCGATGACGTCGCCGCTCGGGAAGCAGAATGTCGTGCTGCCTAACCGCGGGGACATACTCGTCAACACGATGGCGGTGGACGCAGTCATCGCCTCGCTGCCACTCTCCGCAACGTGGCGCGATTCGGCGTCACTCCTCGTCATCGATCGAGGTGGCTCCGCGTTGACGCCCGCGACATTCGCCGTCGAAGGCGAGGAACACGTTACTGTGCCCGCCGGGGAATTCGACTGCTGGATCGTATCCGTCGAAGCCGAGCGTGCATCGGAGCGATTGTGGGTCACGAAGCAGGGCCAGGTCGTCGTGCGCTCGGAGCAAATATTGCCCGACCTCGGCGCCACCCTGGTGCGGACACTTGCGCAGAGCGACAACCCAGCGCTGCTGCCGACGAGCGCGCGCGTTCCATAAAGACTGGAGCGCGGCGCGCTTGATGAATCCGCTCATCGATGTTCACGCGCGCCTGGTCATCGGACATCGCGGCAACGCGGCTCATGCGCCGGAGAACACCCTCGAGTCGTTCGACCAGGCAGTCGCGTTAGGCGTGGACGCGCTCGAGTTCGACGTTCGCCTCAGCAGTGACCACGTCGCCGTCGTGATACACGATCCAACGCTGACTCGCACCGCCGGACGTTCGGAAGCCGTTGCTTCGATGACCGCCGCGGAGCTCGAGCGAGTCGATGTCGGCGCGACGTTCACGCGCGACCGCGGCGCTTCATTTCCTTTTCGTGGTCGAGGCCTAACGGTACCGAGGCTCGAAACCGTGCTCGGGCGCTATCCCAACATTCCTCTGCTCATCGAGATCAAAGTTCCTGGCGCCCGAGATGTCGTCGCGCCATTGCTCGAGAGCGCGACGCAAGGCGTCGTTGTTGCTTCGATGTCCCATGGCGCGGTGGCTCCCTTTCGTGACGGTGTGTTGGCGACCGGAGCCTCCGGCAACGACGTCGTGCGATTGCTTGGGCGCATGCTCCGAGCAGCCACTCCCACTCGGCTGCCCTACGCGGCGCTGTGCATTCCACGCTGGTATCACGGAATTCGGCTTCCCGTAACCGCAATCGCGCGGGCCGCGCGACGAGCGGGGACCGTGACGCACGTCTGGACGATCGATGACCCCGCGATCGCAAAACGACTCTGGAGCGCCGGCGTCCAGGGCATTGTAACGAACGATCCTGCGACGATGCTCCGCGCGCGTCAGGAGCTGTCGGGACGCTAATGACGCGAATTATTGGCGAATCCAACCCTGCGCACCTGAACTGCGTACGCGGCTGCCAACAAATTTGGACTTTGTCAAAAACATCCGCTGGACACAAAAACAGAGTCATTTCGGCCGGGAGAGACGAGAGCGAAGAGGCTCGATTGGATTCGCTCCAGATTCGCGTAATTCGCGTCCCCAGGGCTTTGGGCTCTTCGGCGTATCTTCTCGAAACGTGAGGTCCGGCGACGCGCGGGCTGATTCGCACCCAATGACAGGAATTTGATACCGGGCGCTGTCGCCTGCGGCCCTAGGTTGGCGGCCATGTCAACGGCCAAGCAGGCGTTCGGAGAGCTGGGTGAGCGGATCGCGGAGCGGTGGCTTCGGCGCACGGGCTGGCGCGTGCTTCAGCGCCGCTTTCGGTCGGGTCATCGAGACATCGACCTTGTCGTCGAGCGGGAAGGAACGATCGCCTTCGTCGAAGTAAAGGCGCGTCGGGGCGATCGCTTCGGGCAGCCGATAGAGGCTGTCAACTGGCGGAAGCAAAAGGAGTTAACAAAATCCGCCCAGATATGGATCGACCGTCATGGTCGCCCAGAGGACTCTTATCGCTTTGATGTCATCGGAGTCCTGCTCGAGGGTGATCGGGTGCGCGTTCGACATATCGAAGACGCGTTCAAAGTCGCACGATTGGGTTGATTCACTCACGTGAGTTTCGTATTTTCTTCGGGTATCGCGAAGCAACGGCGTTTCCGGTACGATTCTGCTTGGCCAGAGTATCCACGCTAACGAGAGGATGTGTGAACGATGGCTGTTTCAACGATCACGGATGACAAGAAAAAAGCGCTGAATCTGGCCATTACGCAGATCGAAAAGACCTGCGGAAAGGGGTCGATCATGCGGCTCGGCACCGAGAGCAAGGTGCGAGTCGAGGCGATCCCGACCGGCGCTATCAACCTGGACGCGGCGATCGGTATTGGCGGCATTCCGCGCGGCCGAATCACCGAGATCTACGGTCCGGAGTCCAGCGGCAAAACGACCCTTTCTCTCCACGTCGTTGCCAACGCGCAGCGCGCGGGTGGGGTCGCGGCGTACATCGACGCCGAGCATGCGCTCGATACGGAGTATGCACGGAAGCTCGGGGTTGATGTCGAGAATCTTCTCATCTCGCAGCCCGATACCGGTGAGCAGGCGCTCGAGATCGCCGACATTCTCGTTCGTTCAGGCGCGATCGACGTCGTCGTCATCGATTCCGTCGCGGCGCTGGTGCCAAAGGCCGAAATCGAAGGCGACATGGGCGATGCCCACGTTGGCCTTCAGGCTCGGCTCATGAGCCAGGCACTGCGCAAGCTGACGGGTGCCATCGCGCGATCGAAAACGTCCGTGATCTTTATCAATCAATTGCGCGAGAAAATCGGCGTGATGTTCGGCAACCCGGAAACCACAACCGGTGGTAAGGCCCTGAAGTTCTATGCGTCAGTGCGACTCGACATTCGTCGCATTGGTCCGGTGAAGGAGAAAGAGGACGTCATTGGGTCGCACGTCCGCGTAAAGGTCGTGAAGAACAAAGTGGCGCCGCCGTTCAAGCAGGCCGAATTCGATATCATGTACGCGGAAGGCATCAGCCACGCGAGCCTCGTGCTCGACATTGCTGCAGAAGCAGGCATCATCGAAAAGTCGGGCGCGTGGTATAGCTATAAAGGTCAGAAGATCGGCCAGGGTCGTGAGAACTCGAAGCTGTTCCTGAAGGACAATCCAGCGATGATGTCCGAGGTCGAGGAACAGGTAAAGAACGTGCTTGGTATGACATCGCGCGCGGGATTGGCGGACGGCGAGCAGCTGGACGACTAGCCCTCACCGCGCACCGGCTATGCATCGGGGCCGGGGACACGCTGTCCTGGGATCGTTGGGACCCGGATACTCCCTTCGTGATCAGGCGCGTGCTTCCCGGCCTCTTTGCGGCGCGGAGCGCCGCAAAGGGGGCCGGGAAGCACGCGCCTGATCACGAAGGGAGTATCCGCTTCGCTCGCTGACGCTCGCTCGCGGCTGCTCGCTGGCGCTCGCAGCAAGTCTCATTTGAAGTCGCGCGCGCGGTGCGCGCGCTCCCGTTCCTCTTGGTTGGAAGGTTCGCTGAAGCTCAGGCAAAGAGGCGAGACGCTGGCGCTCTTAGCGTCGCTTAAGATGAGATCAATGTTCGTTACCTCGATAACGGCTGCTCCGCGGCGTACTGGCCGCTTCGACGTTGCGGTGAATGGCGCACATGTCGCGACGCTTTCGATCGAGGCGATCGAGCGGCTGCGATTGTCCGTCGGCATCAACGTCGACGACCGGTTGACCGCGGCGATCGACCGTGAGGCCGGCATTGTCGCGACGTACGATCGTGCGCTCAACATGATCGCGTTGCGCGCGCGCTCGTCGAGTGAATTGCGACGGCTGCTCCTGCGGAAGGGCGAATCGTCCGAGTTTGTCGATGTCGCCATCGAGCGTTTGCTGCGCGCGGGCTTTCTCGACGACGCCAGCTTCGCGAGGCAGTTCGCGCGAAGTAAGGCAGTGGGTGCCGGCCTGTCACGCCGTCGCGTGCAACAGGAGCTCGCTCGCCGCGGTGTCGCGCGAGATGTTGCAGACGCGGCGATCGCCGAGGTTTTCATCGAAGAGCACGTTGACGAAGAAGGCACTCTCGAGCGCGTCGCCCGAAAGAAAATGAAATCTCTCGAGCGCCTCGACCCCTCCGTTCAGCGTCGCCGTCTCTACTCGTTCCTCGCCCGTCGCGGCTACGACAGCGATGACATTGCCCGCACGGTGCACAGCGTTATGTCGCACGACGAGGCCGTGGACGCCGCCGAGTAGCCTATCCAACAA
>DATEGN010000212.1:0-2741 GCA_035280125.1 Gemmatimonadaceae bacterium
TCGACAACCACGCCATCTTCGGCGGCGAAGCGAAGCGCAATGAGTTCGTTGTCGACGGGCAGACGGTGATCGCGCATCAGGGCTCGGCGATCTTTCTCGTTCCACAAAAGGGCGGTTACACCGATCGCGTCTACGAGATGATCGGCATGGATCGCTCGGCATTCACGTATCAGAGCTGGGCGGGTCCAGCCCCGGCGATGCCGTTAGGCCAGAGTCCGTACGACGAGCCGAAGCATTACGGCTTCTACTTTGGGCCGAAGTTCGGGCAACAGCCAGGCGTATGGGTCATGGATCCGTGGGGGCGAAAGCTCGAGGGCGCGCCTCTGAGCGAGACGGCGAAGGCCGAGTTGATGCGCTGGCGCACGGTGCGCGATAGTGGCCCGCGGCCGCAGAGCGAGGGCGACGCCGTCTCGCGGCAGCTCGACACGATCACGCTCGAAGAACATCTGATGGCGCGGCACCAGATCAGTCGCGAGACCGTACGGACGTTTCTCTCGCCGATCGAGGGCGGTGGGTACGGACTCGGTCCCGATGTGTTGTCAGCCTACTGCGCCTACGCGATCGAGACGCAATATCCCGGCGACGGCGATGATTCGTTAGGCGACCAGATGTTCCCGGACGGGAACACGGGGTTCGCTCGTCTCATGGTGAAGACGCTCATTCCCGATGCCATCGCCGGTCCGCGTTCTCTCGATGCGGTGTGCCGGAATCGCGTTCTCTTCAGTGCGCTCGATCGCGCCGGTCAGGCGACACGCATTCGCCTCCAGGCCACTGTCGTGCGCGTCGAGCACGAGGGTGATTCGCAGAGCGCGCGCACCGTGCTCCTCACGTACGTGAAAGGTGGACACGTCTTTCGCGTCCGTGCGCGCCGCGTTGTCATGGCGGGTGGCAGCTGGACGACGAAGCACATCGTGCACGACCTGCCGTCGAGCCACCGCGACGCGTACGCCACGTTTTATCGCTCGCCATGTCTCATGGCGAACGTCGCGGTGCGCAACTGGCGCTTCCTGTACAAGATGGGAATGTCGGGCTGCCGCTGGTTCGGCGGACTGGGAGACTATCTCGCCGTTCGGAAAATGGCGCTCGTCGGCGGACAACCACAGAGCTTTGGCCCGGACTCGCCGACCGTGTTGACGATCAAAGTCTTGTTCGCGAAGCCTGGTCTTCCGATCGGTGAACAAGGGAGCCGTGGACGCGCGGAGCTGCTCGGGACACCGTTCGCGCAATACGAGCGAGCGTTCCGCGAGCAGCTCGGGGACATGTTTGCGCCCGGCGGCTTTGATCCTCGTCGCGACATCGCGGGGATCATCCTGAACCGCTGGGGTCACGCGTACGTGAATCCTCAGCCCGGCTTCTACTTCGGCGTGGCCGACACGCCCGCGCCACGCGACGTCCTGCGCAACCAGCCGCATGGCCGCATCGCCTTCGCGAACACCGATCTCGCCGGCGCGGCCGACCATCGCAACTCGATTCGCGAAGCTGACCGGGCGGTGAAGCAGCTGCTCGATGTCTAACGGGGAACGGGGAACGGGCGATGGTTGTCATTCCGAATTCCCCCGCTCCCCCGTCCCCCGTCGATCAATTGCTCGCGCCTGCCTGCGCCTTCGCCTGCGCTTTCATCTGATCGCCCGCGGTGATCGCGACCTCCACGCGACGGTTCTTCTGGCGGTCGGCGTCTGTATCGTTAGGTGCGACTGGTTCAGTCTCGCCGCGACCTGACGTCGACATGCGCGCGTTCGGCACGCCGCGCGAGATCAGATAGCTCCCGACTGCGCTTGCGCGTCGGCGGGACAGATCGAGATTGTACGAATCGCTGCCGACGTTGTCCGTGTGCCCAACGAGCAACAGCTTCGAGTCCCCGAACTTCGACAGGCTGTTCGCGAGGTTATTGAGGTTCTCCTTCGATGCTTCGCGTAGTTGGTCCGAATCGAAGTCGAAAAGGAGACCACTCTCGAACGTCACGACGAGTCCTTCGCCGACTCGCGTCACTGTTGCGCCCGCGACGGTCTGCTGAATCTCCTTCGCCTTCTGATCCATCTGATGTCCGATGATCGCGCCAGCCGCGCCGCCAACGGCCGCGCCGATAATCGCGCCGCGCGCCGTCGATCCCGTTGCATGACCAACGACACCGCCGACGACCGCGCCACCGGCCGCGCCGATCACCGCTCCCTGCTCCTTCTTGTTCAGCGTCTGACAGGCGACTGCGCCGAGCAGCAGCGCGGCCACGCTGAACACGCCGACCTGACGAGTGACAATCTTCATATGCTCTCCGGATGGTGGTACGGCCGAGTTCCCTCGCATGCTGAATGCCAGTGACGCAGACCGTAGCCAGCCTTTGCATTACGAGCGAGCGGGACTCGTCGCTATTTAATGATGTCGATTCGGCCAGCGCCATTTGCGACGTAGGCGACGTCTCCGCTCGAACTGAAGGCGACGTGTCGAGGTGAACCGCCGAGAAAGAGCTCGTTCACGACGGTGCGAGTGGCACGATCGATGACCGTTAGGCCGCCAGTCTGCGACGAGACGTAGACTTGCTCGTCGTCCGGGGAGATAGCGAGCGCAAACGGAACTCCAGAAACGGCAATGGAGGATTGAGTAACGAGCGTGGTTGGATCGAGCACGAGCAAGCGTCCATTGTTGCACGCGACGAAGAGCTCCGTGTCATCGATGGACAGCGCGAGGTCTACGGCAAAGCATCCGATGTTGACATTCTGAGACGCCACTAGCGAGCCGGCGTCGAT
>DATEGN010000213.1:0-6751 GCA_035280125.1 Gemmatimonadaceae bacterium
CCGCGGCCTCGGACACCTCGCAACGCCTCATGTCGGCGGCCAAGATCGTGGCGGCCGACACCATCGAGATGGGCGACTTGACCCTCACGCGCGCGGCAAGCGCCGAAGAGTGGGTGGCGCGAATTCCGACCGGTGTGTGGCGATTTCAGATCGGACGCGATTCACTGACCGGAACGTTGACGGTCAACGATGGCGCCGTCATGCGTCGTGTCTCCGCGACGCCCTTGCTTCATCGCTGACGTCTCGAGCGGCATTAGAAGTATCGTATCAGCCTCACCGTCACGCCCGCGGTCTGCGGCAGGCTGCCGCGCTCGGAGTGCACGCTGCCCAGCTTGTCTACAAAACGAGCAAACCTTCGTGCGCGTTGGTCCCCGAAGCGCCCAGTGAACGACCGCAAGCAGCACGAGATGCAGATCGGCAGAATTCGGACCGCGATATGCATCGGCGGCGTGAATCGCTGATGCTGGAACCTTGCCGGGAGTACGCGGATTCGCCAGGCGCGTGTTCCGTGTGTGCGATGATCTCCAGCGACTTTCGCAACCTCTCATGAGACGACTGCTGATCGCTCTGCTGTTATTCGTCCCGGCCTGCGGCGGTGACCAGGCGACGGCTCCGCTGAATATCAACGGCACTTGGCAGTACACGGACGACATCAGCAACGGCCAGCTCCTGGTATCGTGCACGCGCAATGCAACGCTCGACGTCACGCAAAACGGATCGAATTTCACTGCCATCGTGTCGAGCGGCACTCAATCGTGTACGGGACCAAACGGGACGACCTCGGTGTCATTGGCCGGAGTGACATTCCAAGGCGGCCAGATCACTGGTTCGACGGTGAGCTTCGCGAGCGGAACGTGCAATTTCACCGGCGCGAGCAGCGGAAATCCCGCCAGTGATTTGTCTGGCGGCGAAACGTGCACCATTCTCGTTTCTCTGAGGAGTTACGCGTTCGATGGACATTGGCACGCGAGTCGCTAAACGCTCCCGCGGTTTCCTGAACGTTCGTTGACCGACAGTTGCTCCGGAGCGGCATCGGCGTCCACCAGAGTGCAGCCGTTGGGGTGCGCGCTGATCCAGCTCTCGACGACGTCGCGTCGCGCCGGACCCCGGGACGCTCCCGAAGAGATGAACCGTGTCGGTGTCGCCGCAGTGGCGGTGCAGCTCTGGGCGCAGCCGATACGCACGCCGTGCCGTCAACCAGAGTAAGTGGAATCGCGCACACGAAGACACGTACGCCGCGGGAACGTCGCGCGCCGGGCGAACGGCATTTTCGTCGAGGTCGCGACACCACGAAAAGCCACGGGTGCGCGTAAAGCAAACATGAAAGGTGGTGCGCCGAGACGTCGACTTGACGCGCAACCGATCGTCCGCTTCATACTCTCCGTCGACTCCCCACTTCCTATGTTCCCCTCCGCACGCCCGTTGGGACGCGTTCTCCTCTGTCTGATCTGCTCTTTCCTGCTCGCTGCCCCGTTCCCGGCAGCAGCGCAGGACAATTACGAGATTCAGGTCTATGGCTCGGAGCTGGTACCGCGCGGAAGCACGATGGTCGAGCTACACAGCAACTACACGCTCGCGGGTACGACGCTCCGTCAGAACGGCCTCTTTCCGACGCAGCACGCACTGCATGAGACGCTCGAGATCACGCATGGCTTCAATGACTGGTTCGAGGTCGGCTTTTACGCATTCACGAGCACGCAGCAGAGCACCGGAGTGCAATGGGTCGGCGATCACATCCGTCCTCGCATCGCGGTGCCGGCGAGTTGGCATCTTCCCGTGGGCCTCAGCCTCTCACAGGAAATCGGCTTCCAACGCCGTCAGTTTTCCGAGGATACGTGGACGTGGGAGATCCGTCCGATCATCGACCAGCAGCTCGGCCGCTTCTACTGGTCGTTGAATCCGGCGCTCGAGCGCGCGCTGGTCGGCGAGAATGTGCCGGCGGGTTTCGAGTTCGCGCCCAATGCGCAAGTGATGTTCGACGTCATACCAAGGGTCTCGACGGCGCTCGAGTACTATGGCTCCTTCGGACCGGTGACACACTTTGACCCATTGGTGGAGACGCAGCAGCAATTCTTTTTCGCGCTGAACCTGGACCTCGGCCCCGCGTGGGAATTCAACGTTGGCCTCGGCGAGGGCACGACGCGCAACACCGATCATTCGATCGTGAAGATGATTCTCGGCCATCGCTTCGGTCGCGGCGCGGAATGACTGCCGCGAGGACATCATTCATTACGCCACGAAAGTAGCTGGGTGTGAACCGCAGAGACTCAGAGGACGCGGAGGCAGTGATTTGGGTTCTCTAATCCTAGCAAAACCGGCCGTTGCTTGCGCGTTTACTCAATGGCTGCGTTCTCGTGCATCCCGGTGGCGACTTCCGCCGAGGATGGTAAGCGCTAGCCGGGGTTTCGCGACATCGTGTTTTGGACCGGCGAGGGTTCGACGACCCGAGCCGCCAACGACGATTAGTCACCAGTTGATTGCGGACGGCGCGACGGACGTAGGGTTGCGTCTTCGAGCTGAGAACAGCTGCTAGCGTCTGCTCGGCGTGGAACGTGACGGGCAAGTGCCGCTGCTTCTCGGTTTCGCCCTTGCCGCTCCGGTAATTGACATCCTGATCGACCGCGTGCGTCGAGAAGCTCGCGATGACGGCATCGAGTAGCTGGCGTGAGTGACGCGTGAGCAATGGCGGCCACCGTGCGGCGTCCGTCGCGGTGGCCGATGGCAATCGATCTGCTGCAGAATGCGATTGTATTGTTCCCGTCGGATGCGGTACGATGAGCGGAGGCGGGCGCGCCCTTTGTGAAGGAGTTCGAATCATCGCGGGATCCTCGAGAGACGTGATCGTTGCGACCGTCGTGGTCGGTGGAACGTGCGGAGCAGTCGCCGGCGCCGGCGTACCTGTCGGCGGAGCTCGTGAGAGCGTCGTCGCGCGTGGTGCTTGTGTCGGCGGAGGGGGCGTGCGTGGTCGCGGAAGGCGAGATGTCGTGCGCGAACGGCTTGTTCGTGTCGCCGGCGCGAGCGGCACGACGACGTATCGGGCGCGCATCGTCACCGGAGGGCTGCGAAGCGGTAGTGGATGGCGAGATCGTGTGAGCGGACGGCGGCGTGCGGTCAGCAGAGCGCGTGCGATGTGTCCGAGATCGGCGTGACCGGGGAAGGGAACGGCGTGATCGGCCAGCGGGACGACTCCATCTTGCAGCGGACCAATGCCTGCGCTCGAGACGAACGACTCTCCGTGTCAGCGGAACAGCTTCGCGCGCGAGCAGCGCAGTTTTCCGTTCGCGCGGAACCCGTTTTTAGATCATGTCGAACAACGTTCACGTCGGCGGAGCATCGTGCCGTGCCGCCTCACCGATCGTGAATTGTGCGGAACGCCCGTTACTGCAGGAGGACTTTGCGGAACGACGAGAGGAGCGCGCGTAACTGTGAGGGGAAGCGGTGAGCGGGTCACCGGACGGCGCGTGAACACGAGGGGAACGACCGTCATCATCAGCTCACGGCGCGTCGCGGCTGGCGCGCAGGGCGTCGAAGTCACGGGACGTTGCGGCGCGTTCGAGTGGAGGAGGCGGGCGATCGAAGGAGCGCAGCGGTGAGCCCGCCGCGATTCGCAGTAACGAATCTTCGCGCCTCTACCTATATAGGGTTTTTGTCAAGCCCTATTTGTCTCGCCCCTAGCCCAGAAAAAAGACCTTTACGTACCACAGTTGCACGATAACTCCGATTGCACTCACCACGCTGATAATCAGCACCCACCGTGGAGGCGACGCGGAGCGCAGCACTTGGAACAGCGCACGAGCGGTGACGACCCCCGTTACGAGAAACGCCGCGACGAATGCGAGACCGAAGGCTGGCACGGCCACCAGCCCGGTATCGTCCGGCACCCACCGCTCGGCCGTAATGGCGAGGACCCAGAGGCCAGCATAGGCGAGCCATGCTAAGCCGATTCGCTGGATGACGATGGTGGGACTGAATTCGCAGTCGTCTGTCATGGAAGAAGGTGCACGAATTCAATAGCAAGAGTCAGGCAACGCTGTTATCCGGCCTTCTCGCTCGCCTTCGGCGCCGACACAACCATCGCGTTGACGTAACCCTACCGTAAGGTACGCCGGCTAGTATCTGAAGCGTCTCCAGGACTCCGCAGCCCACGACGCCTCACCGACGCGATGCGACTTCAGCACCTTCGGCTCCTAGCCAGTCTCCTCCTTCCGCTTGTCCCGATCGGTGCTCTCCGCGCGCAATCGTCCGCGGCGCCTGGATTCCGCGGCCGAGTCGTACGGGCGGACTCGAGTGTCGCGATTGCCTCCGCCACGATCGACGTCGCGAACGTTGCTACGGGAGCACCCGCCGGCCGAGTCACCAGCAGCTCCGACGGCACATTCAGGCTCGCTGGGCTCGCACCCGGCCAGTACCGCGTAATCGTTCGCGCCCTCGGGTTCGCGGCCAAGCGGCTGCCGACTGTCACGATCGGCACTGCGAATCCTGACGTGGATCTCGGCGTCATCGCGTTGACGGAGATTCCCCTTCAGCTCGAGAAGCAATCCGTCACCGCGCAGCGCGACGTGGTGCAGATGCAGCCAGATCGCACGACCTATGTCGTGCACGACATGCCCACGACCAAAGGGGGCACGGCGCTCGACGTCTTGCGCAACGTCCCCTCGGTCGACGTCGACATCGACAACAACATCAGTCTGCGCGGTAACAGCGGCGTCGTGATCCAGATCAATGGCCGTCCGAGTCCACTCAAGGGATCGCAGCTCGGAAATTTCCTCGATCAGCTGCCGGCGGATGCGATCGATCACGTCGAGATTATTCCGAATCCCTCGGCGCGCGAAGACGCCGCGGGCGTCGCTGGAATCATCAACATCGTACTGCGCCAGAAGCCCGATGCCGGGACAAGCGGCAGCTTCACGCTTGGTGGCGGCACGACGGGCCACGTGGATGCCGGTGTCAACGGCGGTTGGCAGCGCGGTCCGCTGTCGGCCTTTGCCAGTTACTCGTTATGGCGAGACAGTCGGCCGCGGTATGACGCGATTTTCCGCCAGGACCTGTACCAGAGGCCGCTCACTTATCTACAGGAGAATGGGTCTCGCTCGCAGATTCCACTCGTTCACACCGTCACCGGCAACGCGGCGTACCAGCCGGGCGAGCACGACGAGCTCTCGGTTGACGGGTTGTACAGCCAGCGCCGCGAGTGGGAGGCGCAGGGAATCTTCTATCAGACGCTCGACACAGCCCTCACGCTCCAGGACCTCACCGATCGGCACTCTCGTGACGTGAACCACGAGGGCAGCGCCGAGGCCTCCTTGAGCTACAAGCATCGCTTCAACACAAAGGGGCACACGTTCTCGAGCGATTTGCACTTTGACGAACACTTCGAGGGTGGCCCCACGGATATCCTCGATCAGTCGCTATGGCCGACGAATGGTCCGGCAACGACGACGCTTCAGCAAACGCGAACCGTCTGGACGCACTCGAGCAGCACGTCGCTGAGAGTAGACTATGTCCAGCCACTCTCGCAAACCTTGCGTCTCGAGACGGGCTACCGGGGCTACCTCGAGCGCATTCGCACGACGCAGGACGTGCAGAACTACGATTCCGCTCGAGCCGCCATGGTGACGGATACCTCGCAGGCGAACGATTTCGCGTACGACGAGTTGGTTCACGACGTCTATGGCATTCTCGACGCGCGAATCGGCCGACTGCTGTTTCAAGGGGGCGTGCGCGCCGAGCACGCCGGGCCGACCTTCGAGCTGCGCAACCACGATCAACGATACGACAATCCCTATAACAGTCTGTTTCCGAGTGGGCTTGTCTCGTTCGCGCTCGACGATGCGGACCAGCTCAAGTTGTCGTACTCGACGCGGATTCGTCGGCCCGACGATCCGGACCTGCTCGATCCCACGCCGCACGCGCTCGATGCGCTGAACATCTCCGTCGGCAATCCATATCTCCGTCCCGAATACATCCGCGCCCTCGAGCTGGGATGGCAGCGCACCGTCGACCGCCTAACGGTCCAGCTCACGCCATTCTATCGCCATTCGTTCGACGCTGTGCGAGGCATCCGCACCATCGATACGAGTGGCATCACGACGCTGAGCTACGCGAATATCGCCACCACTGATTCGTATGGTGCCGATGTCACCCTCGCGCTCGGCAGTGGCGGACGCGTCAGCGGCTTTATCGGTGGCAGCGCCTACGAGCAACGGAACAACGCAAGCAATATCGACCCGAGCCTGTCGGCGAGCACATTCGGCTGGAGCGTCCGCACGAATACCGCGCTTCGCGTATCGAAGACCATCGATGCCCAGGCGCTGGTGTCTTACGTCGGACGGACGACGGTCGATCAGGGCTGGAACGCCGCGCGCACACGCGTGAGCTTGGGGATCCGCGACAAGGTGATGGCGGATCGCCTGAGCCTGACGCTGCGCATCATCGATCCGTTCAGTACGACTCGCGACCGCTCGGCGACGCTCGACCCGGAGTTCGTGCAGATCAACGACCGCACGCGCCCGATCCGTGGCTTGCAGCTCAACGCCACGTGGATGTTCGGACGGCCGAACAAGAAGGATGACCAGATCGACCTGAACGCGACAGGTCAGTAGGGTGCGTGACGAGTGCATAACGAGTGGCCATGGTCGCTTTCATTGTCCCCCACACGTACCGCTTGCCACCGAGCACAGCGAGAACAATTCTCGCCGAATACTCGCGTATCCCGGTCCGTCAGCTAACTTCAGGCTGTGAACGGAGCGAG
>DATEGN010000214.1:0-2734 GCA_035280125.1 Gemmatimonadaceae bacterium
CGCCGCTCGTCACCGAGCGAATCCAAGCCGATTCCATCGCGATCGCTGCGCTGTCGGTGTCGCTGACGGAGGACACGCGTGCGACGGCTGCCCTAGAGGAACGGCTGGTCGCCGAAGCGAAGGTCCGCGACGCGGCGGGCCTGACGATCGCCGCGCTCGAACGTGAGCGACGACCGAGATGTGGCCGGCGCTGCGGCATCGTGCTCGGCGCAGCGAGCATTGTCGCGTTAGGAATCGCCGTCGATCAGACTCGGCGACTCCGGTAACGAGGGGCCTGTGAGCAGGGGGCAGAGAGTTGCCGGTCGACGGAAGAACGTTTGTCATCCTAAGCGACACGAAGGCTCCGCTGTTTCGTCCTTTCACTCTCCACTCACAACGCTCCGCCCTCTGCTCATATGCCCCAAAATATCAATTTTTGCAATTCGACGTCTTTATAGGTGCAACGGAACGACAGGGACACCCACCCTTGCCCGGAGCTCATCGCATATGCTGCCCCGCATGCCACACCTACTGGTCTCGACGGCAACGGCTCTCGCCTCGTGGGAGCTCCACCGGAACGCGCAGCAACCCGACATCGACCGCGCGATCACCGAGCCCGTGCGAAGCGACGCCAGCCTCGGCTTCGTGCACTTCGCCGGCTTCTGGTCGCACTACGCTCCCGACTTTGGCTGTTCTTCGTGGACCCTGCCCGAGTGCAAGCGCGTCGAGGAGATCGCCGAATTCGCCGAGGAACAAGGCGGAATCGTCGCGAGCCCGATGGCGGGCGACGTCTTTCTCCTCGCCTCATCCCATGCCGACTGCCACGTCCTCGCTGGCATCATCTCTGTGGTCGAGCAGGTGAAGGAGACGCTCAACGGGAGCCTCACCTTCGTTTGCCTCACAATAGAGGGGGAGCTCGGTGCTGTCGACGCCGGTGACGCTGCGCCCTGTGTTCCTACTGCGCGCGTCGTGAGGCGGCGGCTGTCCCCTGTATTCGGCGATTGCTTCATCCGGTGGTGCGACCTCGCCGCGCGGACATCGCGGCCGGCCGTCAAATACATGGAGCCGAAGAACATCGTCACCGTCGATCGAGACTTTCTCTCGCCGACCCGGCGGAGGGCCGCATGACATACGGTGCGATACGGAGCATGTCAATTTGCTCGTTGGCGCGGCTCGAGATCGAGGATCGTTGCGCTCCCCAGATCCTCGAGCGGATCATGCGAGAGGCCGAGCCGTATCTCAAGCCTGCCGCTCGGCGCATCGCCCGAAAGTTCCCGGCGGCGGTCCCCGACATGGTCCAGGAAGCTCGCATCACGCTCTGGGAGCTGGACCTCGGTCGCTTTGCTCTGGAGGATGCACTCCATCTCGAGCGCGTCCTTCGCGGTCGGATGATTCAGGTCTACCACGGCGAGTTGTCCGGCGGCCTAACGGGCGGCGGCTCTTGCTAGGCGCATGAAGTCGGCGCACAATAGTTATGCATTGTCGGATTGAACGGTCCAGCCAATGACCGACACGCATTCGGCCACCAAGTCGCTGCTTGGGCTTCCGGTACCGCCCCCGCCGCTGGATGGCGGGGGCGCATCCCAGCCACTCGTTACGGCGGAGGAAGGCTACGCTCTCCGGGTCGCACGGGAAAAGGAGTTCGTCGACCGCATTGTGCCCCACTCGGAGCTACTTCTCGCATGCGCCCGGTCGCGGTTAGGATCGGAAGCAGATGCCGAGAATGCGGTGCAGGACGTCATGGGCAAGATGTGGGACAAGGGCGACGTTGTCGCGATCTGCGGCGGTGACGACGACCACATACAAGCGTACCTGCTGAGGGCAATCGAGAACCGCGTGAACGACGTATTCCGTCATCGCGGTCGCGAGCGCGACCTCGAAACTGAGTTCACCCAATTTCAGCGTTCGAGAACGAACAACGCGGTGCCGCCGTGGGAGGACACCGTCGCGACGGAAATCCTGGAGGCGACTTACCGCGCGCTTCAAGAGCTCTCGTGGATTCACCGTGAGGTATTCAGACTGGTGAAATTGCTGGACGTCAAGCCAGCGGTCGCGGCGCAAGCGCTCGAGATGAATGTCAACACGCTTCGCGTTCGCCTCACGGAAAGCATCCGGCATCTCCGCAAGAGGCTCGCGCCCTATGCGCCTAACGCCGGTGGCGGGCGGAAGGAGGACACGCCATGAAGCGGCCCCAGAATTCACCACGCGACGATTCGATGGGGGCACCGTATGACCCCGAGCTCGAGGCCGAAGCGCTCGCCAAACTGAGCGACCCCGATTTCGCCGAGGACCAGCTCATCGTCGACTATCTCATTGGCGAGCTGTCTCCGGATGATCGGGAGCGTGTCCAGGATCGAATGCGCACGGACTCGGAGTTCCGCGCCCGTGCCGAGTCGCTCATGGCGATATGGAACTTCACACTCCCGGGAGAGATCTCTCGCGAGCCAAGCCTCGCCACTCACGCGGTGGCGAAGCGCACATGGGATAAGCTCAAAGAGCGGATCGAGCTCGAAGAGCATGGGAAGCGCGCGTCGAGCGTCGCGGAGCAGCGCGTGAAGTGGCGGCGCCGTAGCCAGATATTCATCGCGACCATCGGCGGGTTCCTCACTCTGGCGATCGGCGTGTGGCTTCGGCCGCGGTGGATTCCTTCTCCGAGCGCATACGTGCACGCCGATGCGCCGCGAGACGCGGAGCGCTCCGCGCGGCTGCCTGACGAGACCCAGGTGATACTCGCCCCCGGTTCACACCTCAGCTA
>DATEGN010000215.1:0-10462 GCA_035280125.1 Gemmatimonadaceae bacterium
GAACCCCGGAAATAACCCTTGCGCGAGAAGCTCGAGCTCTGGCCGCATGAGTACTCGCCCTTCGGCGATGTCATAGCAATCGATTGAGAACCAGTCAGCCGAAAGGCGGATTTGATCTGAGTCGGCTTCGAGGGGCACACCGAGCTGGCGCAGCCGATACAAAAGCTGTCGTAGGTTGTGCGCAGCTCGAGCTGCCTCTGCTGCGGGAAACAGTAATTCTTGAACCACCCGTCGTGAGACAGGATGACCACGTCGTGACGCCAGGTACAACACCAGCGCGAACAATCGACCCGACGACGGGCCAATCCGCCTTGCACCAATCTCGATCGTGACGGTTCCGAGGGTCCGGATGACGATGTGGGTACTCACAGCACTCAGGGCTCGTTTGCCGTTAGGGTGACGCGTCCGCGTCACAGCCGCGTCACACATCATGTTGCGGTCGGAGCGCCAGCGCCATACCAGGCCTAACTACCCAGACCGACCTCCGAGAGCAGAGCCTCTTGTCGCCGACAGCGCCTGAGTGCATGCTCCTTCCCGGTCTCCACCGTCGGGTGCCAATCACGATGACCACCCTGGTGCGACGGAACGAACGACAAATCACCCGCAGAGCGCGACTGGGCCTGCAGCGCTTGGCCTCCGCGCTCGTCCTGGTGCTCGCTTCTTCAACAGCCGCACCCGGGCAAGTCCTGCGCGGAACAGTCTCGTCGGCCGTCGGCAGCGGGCGCGTCGCCGGGGCGGTCGTCCTGCTGCTCGATTCCACCCTAACGACACACGCCCGCGCCCTCACCTCGGACTCGGGCACCTTCACCGTCGGCGCCGGGGCGCCGGGACGCTTTCACCTCAAGGTCATGCGCATCGGGTTCAAGCCGACCGAGAGCCCCGCCTTCGACCTTCAACGCGATACCGCCATCGACGTTGCCCTGGCGGACATCCCCGTCGTCCTCCCCTCGCTCGTCACCCGCGACCGCAACGACTGCCGGCTGCATCCCGACACCACCCCGTCCGGCGTCGCGACCTTCGCCCTCTGGGATCAGGCGCGGACCGCGATTCTCGCCGCGGCGATCACGCTCGAGCAGGACTACCGCTTCACGAAGCTGCTCCACGCCCGCGTCTATGACGTTAGGCAGCACGCCCTCCGCGAGATCGCATTCCGCGAAACCGTAACGCAGGGCGCGGCAACGTGGGCCAGTCCGCCCGCCGAGCAGCTGCGGCGGGACGGCTATATGGCGCAGGATGATACGGGCATGACGTTCTTCGCACCCGATCTCGAGGTGTTGTTGTCGCCCTACTTCACCGAGGAGCACTGCTTTCACATCGCGACCGCCGCGTCACCAGATTCCAATCTCATTGGACTGAACTTCGAGCCCGCCGCCCGCCCGCGACACGTCGAGATCCGCGGCACGCTCTGGCTCAACGCGGCCTCGAAGGAGCTTCGCCGCCTTGCTTTCACATACGTTAATCTTCCCGGCGTCTCCAACGACACCCTCCTCGGCGGCAACGTCGACTTCACGCCGCTCACCTCCGGCGCCTGGATCCTCTCGAGCTGGACCATCCGCATGCCGACGCCCGTGCGGAATGGCTTCAGCCAGGCAGTCGCCTCCACCTTCGGGCCGAACACGATACGAGGTCACGGCCACTGGCGCATCACGACGGACTATGTGCGCGTCGCCGGCGGCGACGTCCGCGCCGTTAGGCGCGGCGCAAGCAACGACAGCGTCCTCTGGCAACGCTCGACCGGGAGCGCGCGCATCACGGCATTTGTTCCGACCGACACGGGCGCCGTGCCGGCACCGGGAGTATACGTCCGGCTCTCCGGCTCGCCATTTGGTGGCTACGCCAATGCGCGCGGACAGGTGCAGTTCGAGCAGGTCATGCCGGGCACCTATCTCTTCGAGGCGACGACGCCGCTGCACGACGTCCTCGAGGCGCCCGCGAACCGTACCGTCGTCACCGTCCGCGCGGGCGAGCCCACCGACGCACTCGTCAGGCTCGAGCCCCTGGCGAAAGCAGCAGCCACGGTATGCGAGGTTGCTCACATCGATCGGAACAGCGGCGTGCTCGCGGGCCGAGTGCTGCACGGTGATGATCCTGTCGGCAAGGTCCACGTCGCGTTGCAATGGACGGGAGGCGACGCGTCGATGGAGAGTCGCGATGACGGCTACTTTAGATTTTGTAAGATTCCCGCGGGGAAGCTCATTCTCGTGCGGGCGTCGCACGAGACGCTCATGGTGACGACGACCGTCACGCTTGCACCCAACGAGATCGTGCACCCGCTCAACCTCGAGCTCCAGCGTTAACGCGTTGCTTCGTCGAGTCGGCCTCTTATCGCCTTCACATAACGACGAAAAGTGCTGACAAGCCTGTCCGCGCCGCTCGAGCTTCGAGATCTCGTCCTGACCGCGACGCGGGGCACTCCGGCACTGGGAGGCGGCACTAAGTAATCGTTGTGCACTGCCTCGTGGCTCTGCCCTTGCGTGCCGGAGCGCCGCGGCCTAATGCTCATGTCGAGACATCGCTTATCGTCGAGCGGTGTCCTCACCGCCCACCACGGTGGTCTTCGCCATGACGATCTCGAACATCGCCACCGCGACGGTGCGGCCCTCACGGCGCACTGAGTCGCCATACCTCTCGCTGATCGTTCCCGTGTGGAACGGCGCCGAGCGGGTCGCGCGCACGCTCTACGCGCTGCACCACCTGCTCGAGAATGAGCCCTATTCCTCCGAGCTGATCGTCGTCGACGATTGCAGCGGACCGGAGGCCGTACACACCATCCAGGCGTTCCGGGACGACGTCCGTCACGATCGTGCACGCGTTCGCGTCATCAGAAACAACGACAATCGAGGGAAGGGGTACTCCGTCAAGCGCGGAATGCTCGGCGCGACCGGCGCGGTGCGCGTCTTTGCCGACGCGGACCTCGCGTACCCACCGGAGGACATCGACGCGATCGTCGACGCCCTCGAGAAAGGCAGCGACATCGCCGTTGCCTGTCGAGTGCTGCCAGGCTCACGTTATGTGATGAGTCCGACCTTCTTCCCCTATCTCTTCACTCGGCACCTCATGAGCCGCGCGTACAACGCGCTCGTGCGCCGGTTACTGGTGACGGCGATTCTCGACACGCAGGCCGGTCTCAAGGGCTTCACGCGAGAGGCCGCGGAGCTGATCTTTCCGCGCCTGACGATTCACCGCTTCGGGTTCGACGTCGAGTGCCTCTATATCGCACAGCGCCATGGCCAGCGTTTGGCGCAGGTGCCGGTGACCTTCCGGTATGATGACGAGCCATCGACGGTTCGCTTCGCCCGCGACGGCACGCGCATGCTGACCGATCTCTTTCGCATCATGGTGAACGCTCGGCGTGGCCGCTACGACTGACGTCCCAGCCCGCGCCCTCATCATCAACGCCGACGACTTCGGTCTGTCCGAGGGCATCAACTGCGGCATCCTCGAGGGGCATCGCGCGGGTGCGATCACCTCGACGTCGATCATGGTCGGCATGCCGGCGTTTGCCGATGCCGTCCACCTCGCACGTGCCGCTCCGGCGTTAGGCGTCGGCTTGCATTTCACGCTCACCGCGGGTAAGCCGTTGACGGCCGCGCCATCCCTGATCGATGAACATACTGGCAATTTTCTGGGCGTCTCGGCTCTCGTCCGTCGGGCGCTCGTGGGCCGCGTTCGCCCGCGAGAGGTGGAGGGCGAATGCGCCGCCCAGATCGCGGTCGCTCGTGAGGCGGGTGTCGGGCTCACGCATCTCGACGGGCACCATCACATTCACCTCCTTCCGGGAGTGCGCGCGGCGGTGCGTCGCGTCGTGGCTGCCGAGCGGATTCCGGCTGTGCGCAGGCCTAACGAGCGAGTTTTCGGCGGTATCGCGCGGCGCCGCCTTCCGGAGCGAGCCCTCGTTGGCGCTTTCGCGCACTATGTCGATTCTCGGAAGTGGGGTGTCGCGACGACGAACCATTTCGTGGGATCGGCGCTGCTCGGAGCGAGCGACTTTCACTCGCTGCTGCTTCGGGTTCTCGATTCACTGCCTGGCGGGATAACCGAGCTGATGGTCCACCCGGGGCACGTGACGGCTCCCTTGCCAGGAAACGATGCCTACACGACGCAGCGCGAGACCGAGCTACAAGCGCTCATGTCGCCCGACGTGCGTGCGCGGTTGCGTCGCGGCGACATTCGGCTCCTGAGCTACGGACAGATCCGAGATGCGCGATGAATGATCGCCGCCGGAATCGGCTCATCCTTGCGCTATGGGTCATCGCGGCAGTCGCGGCCACCATCACGGCGATCCAAAGGCACGAGAACAATTTCGAGATTTTTCGATCGGCCGGGAGCGGTTTCGCGGCCGGACAGGATCTCTACGCCGCGAGCGCACAGCATTTCGACCTCTTCAAGTACACGCCGAGCGCGGCGATGTTTTTCCTGCCTTTCTCGATGCTGTCGTTCGCGCTCGGCCTCCTCCTGTGGAATGCGGTGAATGCAGGGACGCTGTATTGGTCGATCGGGCGACTCCTTGCGCCGCGTGAGGCGACGATCGTACGACTCATCGTGCTTCCGGAGATGTTTGGCTCGCTACAGGCCGCGCAATCCAATGCCCTGATCGCGGCATTGATCATTCTGACATTCACGGAGCTCGAGCGGCGGCGCGAGTGCAGCGCCGCCGTCGCCGTGTGCATTGGCACCGTGATCAAGATCTTCCCGCTCGGCGCGGCTTCCTTCGGGTTGCTTCGGCCAGAGCGCCGACGATTCGCATGGTGCTGCGCGATCGTGGCAGTCGTGCTTCTCGCCGCACCGATGGTCTTCAGGGGTCCAAGCTGGCTACTCCATCAGTACGACGACTGGTTCCTCATTCAGCGCGTGGATTCGGGCGATCCCGGCTTCTCGGTCATGGCACTCGTTCGGCTCTGGTTCGGCGTCTCCTGGCCATTCTGGCCGCAGCAGCTCGTCGGCGTCGCCGCGCTTCTCGCGCCGATTGTAGTGAGTAGTGACATTGTCCGCGGCAACGAATGGCGGCTGCGCTACGTTGCGTCACTCCTCATTTTTTCGGTGATCTTCAATCATCAATCCGAGGGGCCGAGCTTCGTCATCGCGATGGCAGGGGTCGGCATCTGGTTCGTGTTCACTCGTCCATCGTGGCAGCGTTGGCTTTTGCTCGCGTGCGTGCTCGTGTTCACCGTGGTCGCGAGCAGCAGTCTCACTCCGCGCTCCATACGCGCTGTGCTGTTCGATATTCGATTGAAGTCGGTTCCGCTGGTTCTCGTCTGGATCCTTCTCCAGGTCGAGCTCTGGAGACAGCCAGTCGCATCGGCGTCGCCATCATCAGTGCGGCACAGGCTCGAGTTGAGCGAGTTATCATCGGGGGATGCGTCGTGAGCATGCTCTCGCGCCGATTGACTTGAGCATTCGTGCCCGCCTTAACCGATCACCTTGCATATGTGTTCAGTTGCACTGGTCCAGTCGTCGTTCCATCCGAGTGATGGCGAACAACGCGCATCCAACGGGTGCTGATCGGGGATCGATCGAACGGCGAGCGACACCGATGTCGGCGTCGCGGATGCCTGCACGGAGTCGAGGCCGAGCGCACTCGCCAGCTCGACGATCCGCGGCTCGAGCTCGTTCGCCGGGTACCCTCCCGCCTCATGCACCGAGCGCGTGAATCGAAGCAGCTGCTGGACGGTCGAGTCGTCGCCGACGGGCATCTCGTTGAGAGTGTGCTGAACACGCGAACGGTTCGCATGATTCCTCGCCACAAGCCGATCTGAGAGTGGACGAAGGTCCAACAAACCAGCGCGAGACGGCTCGTTGGCGTTGGCGCACGAGATGCCGCTCGACACGTGAAAAGGAGGAATCGTTTTGCGCGGTGTGTGTTCATCGCCGCCACCTTTGCGCCGTGCTCGCTCCACGGGCAAGCACGCGCCAGCGCGCCGGAGAGTCTGATCAGTCGCCCGCGCATCGAGTTCGGCGCTCTCGTGTCCGATGGCATCGACGACTTCAACACGGTCAATCCAACGTTCTACGATGCCTTCGTCCGACACAGCTGCCGGCGTTCCAGACAAGGAGAAGCAGGATGGGAAATAGCGCGCCGTTTGGCGTCTACTCGGAGGTCGGCAGGCTGCGAAAGGTCATGGTTCATCGTCCCGACCTGAGTCTCAAGCGGCTGACACCGTCGAATCGAGGCGAGCTGCTGTTCGATGACGTGCTCTGGGTCGAACAGGCACAGAAGGAGCACGATCAATTCGTGAGGGAGCTCGAAACACGCGGCGTGGACGTGTTTTACGTGTACGATCTCCTCGTGGAAGCGCTGAAGCAACCCGGTGCAAAAGAGTGGGCGATCGATCACACCGTGAGTCCGTACACGGTCGGGCCGGCCGCCGTCGACGCAGTGACCCAAGCACTCGAGAGCATGAACGCCGACGAGCTGGCGACGCACCTCATCGGCGGCGTCACGCGCGCCGAGCTGATGCGATATGCCGACCGCGATCTCGGAGCGCACTCGCTCACCGCGACGACGACGCCGGATTCGGAGTTCATCTTGCCGCCGCTGCCGAACCATCTCTTCACGCGCGACAGCTCGTGCTGGATCTACAACGGCGTGTCGCTCAACCCGATGCACTTCGCCTCGCGTCAGGCGGAGACGGTCAACATCGGTGTGATCTATCGCTTCCACCCGATGTTCACGGACGCCGGTTTCGAATTCTGGTATCCCGCGATCGATCACAGCGACGAGCACGACGAGTTCGCCATTCAGGATTTCGGCAAGGCGGCGCTCGAGGGGGGCGATGTGATGCCCATTGGTAATGGCGCCGTGTTGATCGGCATCAGCGAGCGCACGACGCCGCGCATGGCTGAAGTATTGGCGAAGCGGCTCTTCGAGAAGGGCGCGGCGAATCGTGTCATCGCGGTGGAGATGGAGAAGCGTCGCGCGTACCTGCACCTCGACGTCGTGTTCACGTTCATGGATCGCGACACGGTGACGATTTATCCGCCCGCGGTCGAGGCGATGAAGGCGTTCAGCGTTCGGCCCGGCGACAACTCGTGGGCGCTCGACATCACGCCGGAGAAGAGCTTCCTCGGCGCCGTAGCGGATGCGATAGGCCTGAAGGAGAAGGAGCTTCACGTCGTCACAACGGGCGGCGACGAAGCCCAGCAGGAGCGCGAGCAGTGGGATAGCGGCAACAACGTCGTCGCGATCGAGCCGGGCGTGGTCGTGGCGTACTCGAAGAACGTCTACAGCAACAAAAAATTCCGTGACGCGGGGATCGACGTCGTGGAGATCGACGGGTTCGAGGTCGGCAAGGGACGCGGCGGCGGTCATTGCATGACCTGTCCATTGCAGCGCGACGCATGACGCCCACCATCTAGCACAGCTCGCAGGGAAGCAGACGTTGGGCCAAGTGCCCGATGCTAGCGTTCGGCCTAGCCTTCGATTGAGGTGGAAGGCGAGGAGGCTGAAGTGGCGAGCATCGACATACCGCCCGCGTTTGGAGAAGGAACAAATCCCCACGAGGTCTCGCTCGAGCTCTCCGCGCGACAGACCGGAATGTCCTTCCAGCGGACGCGCATGAGCGCGGACCGCACGTTGATGAGCGTGATCCGGACGTCGCTGTCGCTGATCAGCTTTGGCTTCACGATTTATCAGTTTTTCAAACATCTCAGTGAGGAGACCGGACAGACGAGCTCGCACGCGGCGCGCAACTTCGGCGCGGCACTCGTCTATCTCGGCGTCGGGATGGTCGCCGTGGGCATCGCCTTTCACATTCAGTTCATGCTCGCCCTCCGCCGGCAGCGGCGCGAGATGATCGAGAGCGGCCTCATACACGGCCAGAGTCGATTTCCGGTCTCGTACACGCTCCTGGTGGCGATCCTGCTTCTCCTTCTGGGTCTCGCGGCGACGGCGAGCGTGACGTTCCGGCTTGGACCGTTAGTGTAGGGAGTAGCCGCTGACAAAACGGCGACCTGTCATCGCAGTAAGCCACCCTGCGATTCTAACTTCATGAGCTCACTCACAACCCGAGCATGCACCGGCGTTGCGATGCCGTGCTCTCGTCCGAAACGCACAACGGTGCCACTCAAGGTATCGACCTCGGTCGGGCGGCCATTCTCGATGTCCACGAGGAAGCTGGGCTTCATCGCGGCCGGCAACGACTCCAGGCCGGCTCGCGTTCTCGCCTCGTCATCCGCTGCCCACGGGACACCTAACGCGCGTCCGACCGCGATGACCTCGCTCAATGCCTGCATCAGCGTCGCGCGGCCCTCCGATGTGCCGAGCACTTCGCCGATCGGTCCTCGGCAGAGAGCACAGGCAGCCGCCATCGGCGCGAGAAAAGCAAACTTCCGCCAGAGATCGAGTTGCATCTCTAGGGAGACGCGCGTCTCGACGCCCGCCTGATCGAGCGTGGTCGCGAGCGATGCAGCGCGTCCGGAGCGTTCTCCATTCTGTTCGCCCAACACCGCGCGTTGAAATGGAGTGCGACATTCTACCGCACCAGGTGAGGTGCGAACGACGCTCACCGTGATCAAGCCCTCGATAATCTGATCGCGAGGTACACCGAACCCCACCAGGCGGTCGGCGATGTCCACGCCGTTGAGCAGCGGAACGACCGTCGTTCCGCGAGCCGCGAACAGGCGAACCACCGGCGCAATCTCGCCCAGGTGATATCCCTTCACCGTGAGTAGAGCGTAGTCCGAGCCGACAACGGCATCTGCGTCGTCGGTGGCATCGATCGCCGCGGTGAATGACCCGGTGGGTGTCCGGACGAAGAGGCCAGCTCGCCGGATCGCATCGAGATGGGCTCCTCGTGTGAGGAGCTGCACCTCGTCACCATGGCGCGCGAGCAAACCGGCGATGTAGCTGCCCACGGCTCCTCCGCCGATCACCGAAATGCGCATTGTCGTTAGGCTCCACGATCGTTTGTCTCGAGCAGGCGCTCGATCGCGTCCTCGATGAAACGTGTCACGAGACCTGCCTGCTCGCCGGATGCCCGATGTTTGACGATCTCCGATCCAACGAGCGCACCGCCCCACCACCCCTCTGTGTGCCAGCTGCCGATCGACAATGGGCGCGGGCGCATCTGAGGCATCGGATCGGGACTGACGTAATAGTACGGTTCGGGGCAGCCGTCGTCACCCGGCGACAAGCCGATACCGATGGTCCGCAGGGCACCGACTCGTGGCAACCTAACGAGCGTCGCGATGTCGAAGTGGTGCGGCCAGCAGCGCACGGGCTCCGCTCCATCTATCCGTCGCCGTGTGTTCTCCAGTATGAGACTGGCATTGGCATACCACGAAGCCAGTTCGTCGAGTGTGCCATCGCTGGCATGGTCGAAGGGCTGCCCCTCGTCAGTTGGGTGGGGCGCGATCGCGAAGTGAAGCCGTGATAGAAGTCGATTGCCGTCCAAACCATGTCGGCCGGCCTCGCGCCGCATCCAGGCGAGGGCATCGCTACGCGTCTGACCCTGAAGTATGAAGACCGCGCTCTCGTCCCCCGACAAGCCGTCTACGACCATGAGTGCGAGCTCCCGTACGCGGAGCGCAAATCGGAATGGCGCCGCGGCCGCAAGCGGCTGCGTGGCGAGCGCGCCCGTCGCTTCGAGCCACGACATGCTCGTGTGGCTATCGTCCTCCTGAGCGGGCAGGTATGACGCTCCCGCGAGGGCGAGCAGCTGCGCGGCGTGGTGAAGCGTCTCCCGGCTGTGCACGAGCGCCGCCGGATCGACGCTGCCCAGAGCGAGCCAGTGGGACATGGTGGGAGAACGTCTCGAGAGCTCTTGTTGTTCCCGGCTTCGGTGCTACTCTCTCCCGAGAAGGTCTTCCTGCCACGGACGCCGTGAAATGCTCGAGATTCGTCATAAGGAAAGCTCCGTCATTCTGCTCGAGGACGCGAGCGTTTCGTCGCTGCGCGAGCGATCATTTCGCGGCGAGCATCTCGCCTACGCGCAACTCGAGGATGCCGATCTTCGCGGTGCGGATCTCCGTCAGGTCGATCTGTGCCTCGCCTCGCTCCGCAACGCGCAGCTTGCGGGAGCGAACTTGTGCGGCGCCGACTGCTCTGGCGCCGACTTCGAGGGCGCGGACCTGTCCGACGCCGATTTCACCGATGCGCGTTTACTCTACGCTCGATTCGTCGATGCGACGGTCCATCGGGTGCGTTTTCAACGTGCGAGCCTGGAGCACGCGAACCTCACGCGAGCCCACGCTGACAGCGCGCGCTTCATTCGCGCTGGCTTGAGCTACGCGACGTTACGGCACGCTCAGCTCACGGGCGCTGACTTTACCGGTGCGGCGCTATCGTTCGCGGATCTCACCAACGCGAATCTCTCGCTTGCCGAGTTGGAACGCGCGACGCTGACGAGCGCGAAGCTCGAGGGCGCGATCCTCGAAGGCGCAGAGTTGTCGATGACGAATCTCGACGGCGCGACACTCGCTGGGGCCGTGCTTCGTGGAGCGACGTTGTACCGAACCCTCTTCA
>DATEGN010000216.1:0-7458 GCA_035280125.1 Gemmatimonadaceae bacterium
GTCCGCTTCGATCGCCGCGGGTGGACAGAGCAGCACGTGAATATTGCAAGCGGCTACATGAGCTATCCGCGTGTCGCCGTACTACGCGCGGGCCGCCTGGTGCTTCTCGTCGAAGGAGCCCTCACGCGTCCACCCACGCCAAGCGTCTTCGGCCTTCACCTAACGACGAGCGACGACGGCGGGGAAAGCTGGTCGCCACTGATCCAGATCTCGAGTCGCGACGAGGCACCGCCCTTCGACGCGCGATTGCTCGCCGACGAGCGCGATGTGCTCTACGCGTTCTGGTATCAGCAGACGGACCACGAGGGCGATCCGGCCACCGGTGTCACGTTAGGTGGCACCCCCGGCCGAATCTACGCCACTCAGTCGTTCGATCGTGGCGCCACCTGGCGGCCGCCGACGCCGACGCCGCTCATCGACAACGCGAACGAGTTGCAGGTGCTGTTGCGTCCAGACCATTCCGTTCTCGCCGTGGTCGCCGACGGCGCCGGTGAGCGTATGCTCATCAGCTCGTGGTCCAGCAGCTGGAGTCCATTCACGGTCATCGACGCGAAGCCAAAACCTTTCAATCCAAGTCTCGGAACAGACGAGGCGCAGCGTCCGTTCCTCACCTGGGGCATTCGACGCACGCACGAGTGGCTCGGCACTATGGCAACGACGCTCGTGGCATGTCGCTGAGCTGATCAACTACGAAGTTATTTCCACTCCCTGCTCGCGCGTCCGGGGCGCCAGCGGGGGCAAACACACCTAACGAATCAGGAGGAACAACCGATGCACCAAAGAACCTCGACGGCGTACCGGGCCGCCGTACTGCTCACGCTCGGCGCCGTCGCGTGCGATGCACCGCTGGCACCACGGCATCAACCGTCGCGACCCGCTGACATCACGTCCAGCCAAGCGGGCGTCCATGTCTACGCCGGCCGTCTCGCCGACTCCGTCGTTCACGGCTTCGATGCCGTTTGGGCTCGCGGCAGTCTCACCGACTATCGAGAGCTGAGACGGGCCTGGCGCAAAGCCAACGGGATCTCTGACAGCGTTGGCGATCCGAGATTCACGCCATGGCCGATGGCACCGAGCGTCATTCTCACTTCCGGTGACGGAAGCTACCAACCGCCGCCACGAGTGCTCTCGCATTACGAGGCGCTGCATTTCGGCTACGCCACTCAGTCCACCAACGTGCCCGACGGCGTCGAGGCCGAGCTCACCTTCGTTGGCGATCAGGCAGACATCTCGCTGTCGAATCTGACCATAACGACGACAAGCGGCAGGTCATATCCGTTTTCCGGACCGATCGCTCAAGGTCCGGGCGTCATTATGGGCTGCAGCGATGTCGTCTTCACCGGCTGCGGCACTGAACGGCGACTCAATGGGGCGGTGACACTCGGTGCCGCGCCGACGTGCAACGCGTACGGAAGCGGATCCGTGAGTTACAATGTTTCGAATTTCAACACGTCACTCGGTACCACCGCGGGCGCTGGCAGCAGCACGATGAGCGCCGCCGCGATGGGCGCGATTTCGGGTACCGCGATGTCCTGTCCGGACACCGGCGCTCCAAAGAGCGATCCCACCAAACCCACCGATTCCACCGGAACGTCGGCAGGCTCGCCGCCGCCTCCGGCCTCACCACCCCCAACCTCCGATCCACTTCCGCCGAGCACTGCCGGGGTCGTCGTCCATTTGCAATGCGAGCAGGGCGATCTCTACCAGGACGGATACCTCGTCGACACGGTGATCACCTGCTACGCCTCGTAGCTTCCGCCACCACAAGGAGATCTCTCATGTGTTTCAATAGAGCATATTGGCGGCTGCTGATCTGGCTTCTGGTGATGGTCGTCGCCGCGCCGCCTGCCCACGCGCAGGCGAAGAAAATAACACTCGCACTCGTGAAGGCACTTCCCGATTCCCTGGCGACGGCACGGATCGTTCGCGAACCCGGCGCGAAAGGTCGCACGATCATTCTGCTTCGCGAAGCGAACGTCGACGTCGTCACCGTCGCGACGGCGCTCAACTCGCTCGACCGATCACTGAAGAGCGACGGCGACGAGCTGAATCATCAAATGGTGATTACGATCCGTGGGCTTCGGTCATTGTCGTCCGTGCCCGCCGACGAACAGCGATTGGCTGAGGACTGGATTTCACGTTTACAAAAGACCAAGCTCCAGGAGTTGCCAGGGTTCGGCTCGGCGAAAGTCCTCGTCGTCACTGTCGCCGAGCCGCGTCCTAAAAGCTCCGGTTAGTGTCATTGCTGCGTAACAAGGGATATGTCATCCTGAGGAGCGCAGCGACCAAGGATCTACTTACCGTTTTTGTAGCTGGCTCTTACCAACGCACAGAAGATCCTTCGCTGCGCTCAGGATGACAGACACGCACCGTCAGCGGTATCAGCGGCCCCAGTTCCTCTCTGCCACTCAACTACTATCAACCGTCCCCCACCCCATGTTGACAGAAGGAAATCGCGCCCCCGACTTTGCCGCCGCGACAGACACCGGTGAGATCCTTTCACTGAAGTCGCTTCGCGGCCGCTCTGTGGTGCTCTACTTCTATCCCAAAGACGACACGCCGGGCTGCACCGTGGAGGCGTGCGAATTCCGCGATGCCTTTCCCAAGTTCGAGGGGCTGGACGCAGTCGTGCTCGGCGTCAGTCCAGATTCCGTCAAGAAGCACCAGCGCTTCAAGACGAAGTACAACTTGCCATTCACTCTGGTGGCCGATCCGGGTCATTCCATCGCTGAGTCGTACGGCGTGTGGGGCGAGAAGATGATGTTCGGCCGAAAGTATATGGGCGTGCTCCGAACGACCTTCGTCATCGATGGCGAAGGGCGAATCGCCAAGATCTTCCGCAGCGTGAAGCCTGAAGGGCACGCGCAGGAAGTCGAGCAGGCACTCGCGGCATCGGGAGGTGCGCGCGCCGCACGTTAGGATTAGATGGTGCCGGCTCGGGCGTCTTGTGCGATCCGCGAGCCGGGGCAATCATCGAAGATGAGCAAGCGTCGTCCACTCTCGTCGCGAGAGCGCTACCGGGACTTCGTCGAGGACTACAAGCACAAGCGCCTCGACGACGCGATCGATGGCGACGGCGCGAAGCGCGTCACACAGCCCACGGAAGGCGAGGCCGCGGCAAAGCCGGCGCCGGCGAAGTCGAAGGCCACTCGACGCAAATACGTTCGCGACTACCTGAACTGGCTGCGGCCGCATAAGTACGCGGTCGCGGCCGTGTTCCTGCTGGCGCTGATCGCCGGCGCGCTCCAGATGGTCGAGCCGCTCTTCATGCGGTTCATCGTCGACCACGTGCTGCTCAACAAGGCGCTCGACGCCGCCGGCCGGCTTACTCGCTTGAACATCGCCGGCATCACGTTCCTCGTCGTCATTCTCGTCTCCAACTCCTTCGGCGCGCTCAAGGACTATCGTCAGCGTTTGCTCAACGTCGAGGTGATGCTCTCGCTGCGGCGGGCGCTGTTCCATCGGCTGCTGCATCTCCCGCTGCCGAAGCTCTGGGACATGAAGACCGGTGGAATCCTGTCGCGTCTGAGCGGCGATATCGACACCACCACGGGCCTTCTCCAGATGGCGATCGTGTCGCCGGCGGTGTCATTCATTCGGCTGATTCTGGCCGTCGGCGTACTCGTCACACTCAACTGGCGCCTCGCGTTGACCGCGCTGGCCATTATTCCCGGCGTCGTGTTGATGAGTCTCACGTTCTCGCGGCGTGTGCGGCCGATCTATCGGTCGCTGCGCAAAGACGCCGAGACGATCGACGGCAGGGTGGGGGAGACCTTCTCTGGTATTCGCGTCGTGAGGGCATTTCGGGCCGAGACACGCGAGCTTTTGGACTATTTGCGCGGGCGACACACGGTGCTACGAAAAGAGCTCTTCGCGCATCGCCGCCAGCTCGTTCTATGGACATCCTGGTCGTTGCTGCTCAGCGGCGTGAACGTCGTGATCGTGTGGTATGGTGGATTCCTCAACGTTGCCGGTCGCGCGTCGATCGGCGACATCATGGCGTTCCAGTGGTACACCTTCCTGCTCCTCAACCCTGTCTGGTCGATCGTCAATTCGTTCTCCGAGCTCCAGCGATCACTCGCGGCGATGGAGCGCGTGTTCGAGCTGCTCGCGACCGAAGCGGACAAGCCCGACCGGCCGGACGCGAGCGACGCACCACGTGTCGTTCACGAGATCCGGTTCGAGGGGGTTGAATTCGAATATGTCGAAGGCCGGCCGGTCGTCCGCGACTTTACTGTCGCCGTCGCTGCGGGTTCAGTCATCGCGTTGGTTGGCCGCAGCGGGGCGGGGAAAACCACCGTCACCGATCTCGTCGCACGCTTTCACGATCCAACGCGCGGCCGCATTCTCCTCAACGGCTCCGACATCCGCGACCTCAAGCTCCGCACGTATCGGGATCTCCTCGGTATCGTGCAGCAGGACGTGTTTTTGTTCGACGGCTCGGTGCGCGACAACATCGCATACGCGGGCAACGATGCCACCGACGCCGACGTCGAAGACGCCGCCCGCCGCGCCAACGCCCACGAGTTCATCGTCAGGCTTCCCGATCAGTATGACACGTTCATCGGTGAGCGCGGCGTGAAGCTCTCCGGCGGCCAGCAGCAGCGCCTCGCGATTGCCCGAGCGATCCTCGCCTCGCCGCAAATCCTGATTCTCGACGAAGCCACGAGCAATCTCGACACCGAGAGCGAACAGCTCATCCAGGCGAGTATGTCGACGCTGTTCGCGGGACGGACGACTTTCGTGATTGCTCATCGCCTCTCGACGATCCGCCGGGCCGACCTCATTCTCGTGATGGAGGACGGCCGCGTCATCGAACGCGGCACGCACCAGCAGCTCATGAGCGAGCGCGGGGGCTACTACAGCATGGTGCTGCGCCAGATGGAAGTCGCGACGCACGAGGGCGAAGAGATCCTGCGATAGAGGGCTAGTCCGATGTGGTCCTCATTGGTCCGATCAACGCCGATGAACGGGCAGAGGTAATCAGCGTAGTTCGGGCTGCTGGTGCAGTTCCGACCGAGATCTCCGCCGCTGACCGCAATGGCAAGACTCGCTTCGTGATCTGGACGCCGGCCTCCTAGCGTCGGCGCGCCCGCGGTATGACGATCGTTGCCGCTGGCCGCCGGTTTAAGAATTGCAAATGCTGCGCACTCGCTCGTATTTGACTCGCCCGTAGCTGAACGTTCGACTGACACGAACCTTCGTTGGGATGGTTCGAATCATGGAGAACTACCGCCTCATCGCGATCGACGGCAAACCACTGCCGCGTCATCTCCGGCTGCTCGATGACGCACACGAAGTAGTCGGAGGCGAACTAGCACTCGCGTCCGACGAAGTGCGCTTCGAGGTGCGCGAGTTTCGAGGCGGTCGGAAGGGAGATCAGTTCGTCCTCGTGGCCACAATGGGCCCGCCCCAAATTGGCCAGTCGACCGCGGAAACGCTCGGCGGCAACCATAGTTGGCATTTTGTGCCGGACCCGGATGGTGAGCGCGACCCGAAGCCAGTCTAAGGTTGCGCAACAGCCGGCGGTTCTCAGACTGCGCCGGCTAGTCAGCGTTAGGCAGCCACACGCTGTGTTGCAGGAATGGCTGCGGCAGAACCCAGGTGGTTAGCGGCCACAGCTCTGACAGGGGGAGAGTGTTCCCAATCGATCCCGAAGCGCTGGACAGTTGTCGAGTCCTCTTGATCCTCGTTGCCGAGAAGCCGCCATGGACGGCCGCCTTCGTCACTGGCATCGCGCACTGGAGAGAGGGTCGGTTCTTCCTCATGTGTGGCCAGCCACCTGCTGCGTTCGAAGTACCGGGCACTCGCGACGCCCTCGTCGGTTGGGATCCGGCGATTCTGCCACGGCTCCTCGTGTCTCCACACGCAACGACGGTTCTCACCCTCGCCGAGGGTGTGGAGGCGTGTATCTCAGTCTTTGGTACGGTGGTCCCGCCCGGCGCGCTAACGTTGGCGAAGCCTCTTTTCGGGGTAGCGAAGAACAACGCAACAGGTGAATGCCTTCTCTTCCAACGTGAGGCCGAAATGAGGTTGCCCGAGGAGAACGTGTCGCCGGAGCCTTGGGCAGCCGAGCCGTGGATGCCCGATGAGGACGGATGGAATCCCGACGAAGAAACGAGAATAGTCGATCCCAATTACGATCCTCGCGACGAGACTGAGATCCGTCCGCATGTCACTTTCGATCTCAAAGAAGGGTCTGACGTGCACGCGCTGTTCAATGCTCTCATCGCGCGCGCGCCCAATTATCACGACATCGCGACGTTTGACGCGACGGAAGGCGTTGTACACGGTTTCATTCGTTTCGCATGGGCCGCGTCTCGAAGTGACGTGGACTCCGCAGCCGACTGGCTTCGGTCACAGTCGTTCGTCGTTCGAGCCGTTGCGGGTTATGGCGGTCCAATACCGCCTAACGAGGAGTAACGCTGTGATCGCTGCGGGGATTTCTCCGGGCACTCTAAACAATGCGGCCTCAGATGAGCGTGCGATCGTCAGCGAGCAGCATTGCCGATAGCTGGCCCTCCTAACCCCCCACTCGGCGTACGGCGCCGAGGCACTGTGGACAATCCCAATCCTGCCACTCGGCGTTTGTCGCCTAACGCGGTGCGGACAACTTGGCAGGATCGTCCATAGTGCCCCGGAGCGACCCGCTCCTGCTATCGAGCGCGAGTTCGCTCGTTCGCGCGACTCTCCACGAGCGTGGAAAAAGGGCGCCGCGGCAGCACGGGCATGGCTCCTGCCCGACCTATCAGCAGCCCCTAACCCCAAGACCCTAGCCCCTAGCACCATGTCAGATTCTCGCGTCGACGACCTCTACCAGCTCATCGACGGCATCGAAGTCGCCATGCTCACGACGCGCCGTCCCGACGGCCAGCTCGTGTCGCGTGCCATGCAGACTCAGCGTCGGACCGCCGGCGCCGATCTCTGGTTCGTCACGAGCATCGAATCCCAGAAGTTCGAGGAGCTCGCCTTCGATCCACACGTCAACGTGTCCTACTACCGTGACCGCACGCGCGAGTGGGTCTCAGTGAGCGGCAAGGCGATACTGTCGCGCGACCGCGATCTCATCCGCGGGCTGCACAAGCCCGACTGGAATGCCTGGTTCAAGGCCGACCCGACCGACAAGAGAGCCGGCACGGCCGACGATCCGCGGATCGCGCTCGTGCTGGTCGAAGCACACGCGGTGACATACTTCAAGCGAGATCGGCCGCTACCTTTGGTGCTGTTCGATCTCGCGCGCGCGATGGTTGGCGGTGCGCCGCCACTGGCGGACGTCGGCGACCAGCGCGAGCTCACCGCCGAGGAACTGCGCGCGGCGGCGAAGCGCCACCAGTCGGAGAACGAGCTGAGGACCTGATCGCGCACGACGACAGCGAAGTCATCCGCTGGTACGAGACGCGCGCCGCCGACTTCGCCGCGGCGGCGAACGCCATCGGGCGCCGCGCGGACGTGCTCGCG
>DATEGN010000217.1:0-5921 GCA_035280125.1 Gemmatimonadaceae bacterium
CCGACCTTCCCGACCGCAGGCACCATAATGCGCATCATGCAAGCGACATTGACTCTCGGCACGAACGCACCCGTGACGAAGTCGCGGACGGAAACGATTACTTACGACGGCTCGGATACGGCGAAGGTCGTGATCACGAAAGACGGCACGACCAAGAATTGCAAAATGCCGCTGCCGTTCGGAAAGCTGATTTGCAGCTGAACAGACAAGGGGGTAGGGGCTAGAGCAGAGGGGCTAGGAATTCGCTTCCCTAGCCCCTCTGCTCTAGCCCCTGGCCCCTCTTAAAATCGCGCCTGCAGCCCTGCCGTCAGGGTCCGCCCCGGAACGACGGTAACGTTGTCTGGTTCGCCGCGCTGCACGTCGAGAAGATTGCGGCCGGTGACCACGGCGGTGAAGTCACCGAACAACAGTCGTGACGCAGACGCATCGACGCGTGTGACGCCGCCGTAATTGCGCCAGTAGCTGCGTAGGGACTGGCCAACGATTGGACGGCCCGCCGTGGACGATGCGGTCGAGAGCGCAAGGCCGTCGTAGTTGATCCAATCGGACGCGCGCGACGCGCTGAGCGAAGCAGACCAATGACGGGTCGTCCACGTGCTCGTTAGGCCACCCGTGATCGCGGGAATGCCGAGCATGCGATCTCCGGCCTGGAGATCTCCTCGATAGCCGATCCCGACCTGGCGCACGCGGCTGTCGACGAACGAGAGCGTGCCCGAGAGCGAGAGGCGGCCCGCAAAAACGGCACTCTCCAGCTCCCAGCCGCGATTGGTGATCTCGCCCAAGTTCTGCAGCGCGTACATCAGGCGCATCGAGCCGTCGTCCGTCGGTGAAGGCGTCATCGCGGACGCGACCGCGACCGGTTGGATGAGGTTATACGCGTATTGATCAAAGCGAGTGAGGTGCACCGCGAACGAGTGACCGACGAACGCGTCCACTCCGATCTCGAGACCAGACTGCTCCTCTGGCGCAAGTCGTTGGGTGAACGACTGCCGTGCGAGCCACGCGGCGCGAAGCGCGGTGCCCGCGGGACGAATCCCTTTGCCGTACGACGCACGAAGTTTCGTCGTCACCGGACCGAAGTCGTGGACCGCGGCGCCGCCGAGCATTGGCAAACTGACGAGTCCATTCGTGGCCGCGAAGCCGTCCGTTCGCTCGATGCGGAGACCACCCGTCGCGAACAGCGCATTGCGCCAGGATCCGTCGAATTGCCCCACGATTCCAGCATCGCTTTCCCAACTCGAGTAGTTGTTGACGGGCTCGTCGTCCGTCGTGATTTGCTGGAGCGTGGAATACTCCGCTGCGAGCGTCGTCTTCACAGCGGCACCGGCGCCCGATCCAAATCGCGCGACACTGCTCGCGCGAAGCGTGGCGCGATTGGCGCTGCCATTCGCCGCGCGAAGCGCCGAATCGATCGCGGAGGGAATCGGCGTCAGGGCCGCTGATCCACTCCCGGATAACGAGTAGCCATCGAGGCCAGCCGTCAGAGCATGCGTCCAGCCATCGCTGGCGTTGAACGTCGCCGTGGTGCCTAACGTGTACTCCCGCACCGACTGGGAAGTGGAGATGTCGCTTCCCGTCGCTCTGTTCATGGGCCACGGTTCGTGCCCGGTTGGCGACTCACTGAGTTGCGGCATAGACGGCGCGGAAGCGAGCGGGCTCGTGCCGGTTCCAGCCTCCTTGGCATAAAGGCGAGCTGTGCCCGTGAGCACACTTTGCGCGCCCACGACGCGGAACCCGCCATCCGCGCGCGCTTCCCTACTCTGCGCATCGGGCATGTAGGATCCGACGCTGCCTAACGTGATGGAGAGTGCCGAGGACTTGAGCTCGCTCCCGCCGCGCAGGTCGAGCGTATGTTCCTGGACGAGCACCGGGTGCGCCGCGTACGCACTGTGGGCGGCGCCAGCGCTCGTGCGGAGCTGCGTGCCGTCGTCTCCCTCGTCGCCATTGTCGTGGCGCATGATGATGTTCACGACCCCGCCAATGGCATCGGCGCCATATAGTGCCGCGCCCTGCGGCCCACGAATGACCTCGATGCGCTCGACCGCGTCGGGGCTGAGCTCCGTGAGCAGCAGCGGGTTCGCGACCTGAATCCCATCGATATAGATCTTGGGATAGCTCACCTGAAACGAGCTCGCACCGCGCAGGCTTCCATACTGCGCCAGCAAGCTGGAGGGCGATTGGTCCCAGAGCCAAACCCCCGCTGCGCTCCCATTTAGCATCTGCGAAAGCGCCCCGCTGCTCTGGTGCGCGAGCTGCGTTCGATCAATCACGGACATGCCCGTGGCGAGTCCGCGTGCCTGAGTGCCCAGTGCGCTACCGGTCACGACGACGCGCTCCAGCACGTTCACACTATCCTCGGCACGCTCATCGGCCTTCAGCGCCGGAGCCGCCGGCGCAAGCACAACCTGATCGTCCCCAGCGACTACGGGCGTCACGGCACTCCCGTCGAGCAGATCGGAGAGAATCGAACCAGCGGCGACGGAGTCGTACGATACGCATACGCGTCGGTCGAGCGTCAGCAGCTCGGCGGAGTACGAGAGTCGCAGGTGCGCCGCCGACGCGAGATGGTCCAACGCATCGCGCAGGGCGAGATCCCGGTTGTGCAGTGTTACGAGTCGATCGAGAGGCGACGGCCAGCGACGCCCCTCGTTCACTGCGCCGGCACCCATGCGCGCGACGCAGCCCGGCTCCGCGCGCGCGAGCGCCGGAGCGCAGAGCAGTAGAAACAGGACTGCGCGAGCGCTCATTGCGTTCGCGGGCTCCCCGTGAGAGGACGCACGATTGCGCTATCGCCGCGACGCTCGACGTCGGCGCCGAGCTCGAGACCAATCATGCGCAGAACGCGGTCCAACGGATCGCCAGCGAGCGTCATTGTCAGGTGTCGGCGTGCTAAAGCGCTGTCCTCGATATGAAGGCTGACACCATACCACCGACGAAGGTTGCTGCTCACCTCGGACATCGGCGCTTCGCGGAAGATCAGGCTGTCGCGCATCCATGCGAGGTACGACGCGATTGGAGTTCCATGCTGAGCGCTCACGCGACCATCCGTCTGAACCGCGCCGACGTCGCCAGCGGAGAGAACAATACTGTCCGCCGACGCGGTTGAACTGAGCGTTACTGAGCCCGACGTCACCACGACCCTCACGCGAGAACCGCTGTCATTCCGGACATCGAAGCTCGTGCCGACATCCCGCACCATCGCCTTGCCCGCGCGGACGAGAAATGGCCGCGTGGTGTCGTGAACGACGTCGAAGTAGGCTTCACCATGCAATTCGACCTCTCGCACTCGCTGATCGACGCCGTAACCCGCGGCTACGATCAGTTGGCTGCCGGGGCCAAGAATGACCCGACCGCCGTCCCGAAGGTGAACGGAGTCGCGTTTTCCAACAGCCGTCGTGAAGACGCGCGCGTTGTCACCACCGACAATCGGTGGCGACGTCGTTGCGTTCCCTTTCCTTTCAAGCAGAGCGCGGGCCGCGAGGATGACGACAGCCGCCGCGGCCAGCAGGGTGACCATTCGCCATGGAGAGACGGTCGTTCTGGTATTGCGTTTTTTGCGTTCCTTGATCGGGACCGGCGCGTCGCGTCGGGCGATGACGGTGCGGAGGGCACCCTCGACGTCGACGTCGGCGGCCTCGGGCAACACAAGCGTGGCCATCGCTTTGTCGAGCGCGGCCACGAGCTCGGCGTCAGCCGCGTGCTCGTCGAGCCATCGCGCTACTCGCTCCGACTCGGCAGGAGAAGATTCTCCCGCGAGGAATCGCGCGATGGCTTCCCAATCAATGGGTGTAGAGGGGTTGTTGTTCATACGCTTGTCTTAGGGACACGCGAGTCTCAGTGTCCCCTTATCGGAGCAACGCATGTCCTCTAAAGTAAACACAGCTCGTGACGAGTACGCCGGCGATTGACGATCGCGAGCTCTTAGCACGCGTACGCGCTGGTGAGACGAGTGCGTTCGACGCAATCTTCCGCGCCAACTATGCACTCCTCGTGCGCGTCGCGGAGTCGATGCTGCGTGAGCGGGGGACGGCCGAGGAAATCGCGCAGGACGTCATGCTGGAGCTTTGGCGCCGGCGCGAGTCGCTGGACGTCACTGATTCAGTACGTGGCTATCTGCTTCAGGCAACACGAAACCGGACGCTGAATGAGCTGCGTCATCGGGCGATCGAACGAAAGAGTGAGCCCCAGATCATCGAGAGCGCGAAGAGCCTTCCCGCGACGGATGCAGCAGCACGCGAGGGCGAAATCGAGGTTGCACTCCAGGCAGCGATCGCCGAGCTGCCCGATCGCTGCCGGCAGGTATTCGAGCTGAGTCGCGTCGAGGGGCTGAAGTACGCCGAGATCGCGACGCGACTGGGAATCTCCGTGAAGACGGTCGAGGTCCAGATGGGCAAGGCGCTCCGCCTTTTGCGCGAGCGCCTGAAGGCGTGGCTCCCCTCCGGTAATGCGCTCTGATCAGAGGTGCCAGCCGAGCAAGTTCCACTGGGCAAGAGACCACGTGAAGAGCAAAGCCACGAAGACCGCGCCGCTGTAGCGCAATCGGGCCGCGCGCGTGCCCACACCGCTCCGCCACTGCCGCGCCGCGACGTACACGGCCGCAAGCGTGCACACCGTCGCGATGACGGGGAGCGTGAGCGCGAGCTTGAGCGACGTCAGCGGACCATTGAGCAGGCCGCCGGATCCGCCGACGATCGCGAGGATCGCGACGAGGAACGCGAGCTCGAGCAGCGCGAGCGTGACCAGCAGCCAACGGCCGGGGAGTGTATCGTCCGCACGCGCTTCGCCAAAACGCTGCCTAACGAATCGGCCGATCGCGGCGAGGACGATGCCGATGAACACGACCGTACCGAGCCCGAGTAAGAACCAGTGGAGGTGTGGTGATTGTGAGGCGGGAACGCGCTCCATCGTCATCATCGGCGCTTCGCCAAGAAAGCCACGTTCGATCTTCCCCTTGTCGTTCGCCTGGAAGGCCACCAGGTCGGTGCCCAGTTCCTCGCGATAGAGAAGCGGACCGACGGGAACGAGCCGCGAATCGCCGAGGGCCGAATGCAGCATGAGGCGTCCGCTGTCGCCGGCGCTGACGCGGATGTCGCCCGCAAGCCCCAATGCCTTCTGGAAAGTCGTGTACGAGCGACGATTGAACTCGTACTCGCCCGCGATGCGGGAGGCGTCTTTCACGGCATCGGCGGAGAGCTGGACAACGGGCGCTGGCGTCGGGTAGTAGTGGTCGAGGAACTGGTTGAGGAACGGACCAAAGCTCAACTCTCCACCGCTTGCCGTGTTATACGAGACAAATACGCCGAGCTTCTCCTCGGGAATCAGCGCCAGGTCCGTATGGAAAAAGCGTGTGTCGCCACCGTGACCGATGATTCGCAAACCGTGACTCGATTTCTCGTAGAAGCCTAACGCGAAGCCGGGAATGCGCTGGTCGTGACCGAAGGCGCGGGCGTGCATCTTCATCGCCGTCGATTCGGCGAGAATGCCTTTGCCGTTATTGAGGTGGGCGATCATGAACTTCGCCATGTCCGCGGCGCTCGCCGCGATCGAGCCGGCGGGCGACGCATCGACGATCTCGTACTTCTGTGGCGCGTAGACGCCGCCCTGCCAGACGTACCCCTCGGACATGTCGCCTTTGAGGCGCGCCGGTAATGGCTGCCGCGTCGACGTCTCGGTCATGCCTAACGGCGTGAGAATATGGTGCTCGATGTAATCGTCGTATGACTCGCCAGAAACGCGCTGCACGATGTAGCCGGCCAGCGCCGTGGCATAGTTCGAGTACGACGCGTACGTACCCGGCGGACGAACGCGGCCCGGGATATGAGTCGCGAGCCAGCGACCAAGGGGAATGATTTTCGTCGAGTCGTCGATGATGAGATCGCGCCCGTCTTCCTCGAAGCCGGGCGTATGCGTCATGATGTGCC
>DATEGN010000218.1:0-9078 GCA_035280125.1 Gemmatimonadaceae bacterium
CTGGTTCTGGAGGAGTCACGCCGGTTGGTGGGAATGCCGGTCCGCCCGGATCATTCGTCCAGTGCTTCACCCCAGATCTGCGAACGTCCGAAACTCGCCTGAATTTTGCGCTGCTGGTGAAAATTCTAATAGGGGCGCGCGCTGCCCGGAGTAGGATTGGGGGCGGAGGCGTTCGGTGATCGCACGGCGCGCGGCACCTAACGCCTAACGCACCGCCCCGTAACCCACGCCCGCAACCCGCGCTCGCGCCTCACCCGGCGCCCCGCTCAAAGTTTTCTCGGTCGAAGAAGTCTTCGGCGCGACGCGCTTCGTATTTATACTGCAGTTGGGCCATTCGCTCGATCAATGCCTGAAACTCGCTCTCGGATAAATCCGGAACCAACGGTCGAATTCTCGCTTCCAAATCACGCCGTAGCGCCTCCAGCCGCCCATCCGCCATCGGATATCCCGTTGAATTCGTGACTCACGTCGCAACCTCGGTGCCGTACGACGTGTCACGCACGGAATGGACGGCTTCTTTTGGCTCCCACAGCGAAATACGTAGTCACTAATGCTCGCCGGACACTTCGGCATCGCGCAGCTCGCTAAGGCGACGCGACGCGATATCCCCCTTGTGTGGTTGATTGTCGCTGCGTACCTGCCTGACCTGGTGCGGGTGCCGCTGACGCTGCTCACCTCGCATTACGAGATCCTCTCGCACTCACTGCCGATCGTTTCGGCGCTCGCGCTCGCCATCGCCGCGGTGTGGATGCTGCGCCGCGGGCAGCCAGGCGCCGCCGCGATCATCGCGATCGCCTGTCTGCTGCACTGGCCCGCCGACGTCTTCACTGGTTGCAAACCGACGTCGTTCGAAGGACCGTGGATCGGTCTCATCTCTTATCGTCGGCCGATCAACGATCTCCTGCTCGAGGGCGCCCTGCTTTTCGTCGGCTGGGTCGTGGCGCGTCGCCGCGGTGTAGGCATCAGCAAGTGGTGGCTGCTCGCCGGTTTCGCCGTGCAAATCGGCTTCCTTGCTTCCATGTACAACGGAGCCGAGTTCTTGATCGGCGACCACGAGTGGGTGTGGAGGCCCGAGGTATCTCTCGTGCCGGAGCCACACGTTTTGGAGACGCTCGTCTGTCGGCCGTCGGAGATTGGCGTATAGGATTCGCCGAGATCAAGAAAAGGGTCATATGCGCGTGCACGAGGATCACGACGCCGACGGCTCGTAGCGCGCGGCTTTCATTACGTGCCTGTCCTTGGCATATTCCGCCGTCATGCCGCCCAAACAATCCACGGTCCTCGACGCGCGAGCGGTCGATCGAGCGCTGCGTCGAATGGCCGATGAAATCGTCGAGCTCAATGCAGGTACGGACGACCTCATCATTGTCGGAATTCAGCGCCGCGGAGTTCAGCTCGCGGCGCGACTCGTATCGAGTATCAGCGATCGCGAAAAGGCCAAAATCCCGTTGGGCGCTCTGGACATCACCCTCTATCGCGACGACCTGCAAACGGTAGGGCCGCGCCCGGTGGTCGGTCCGACGAATATCCCTGCCGACGTAGACGGTCGTGCGGTGGTGATCGTGGATGACGTGCTGTACACCGGCCGCACGGTCCGAGCAGCACTTGATGAGCTCGCGGACTTCGGTCGGCCCAAGCGCATCGCCTTGGCCGTGCTCATCGACCGTGGCGGAAGGGAATTGCCGATTCAGCCCGATATCGTCGGCAAGCGCGTCGAGTGCGCTCCCGGCCAGCGAGTGGACGTTCTCGTCGAGGAGCTCGACCAGAGAGATGCTGTCATCCTCAGCGACCGGGAGGATTCGGCGTGAGCGGCCTGGCCGCCCCCCCGTTAGGCAAGGACCTGCTCGGCCTCGAGCCGCTGACGAGTGAGCAGATAACGCTCATCCTCGACACGGCGGAGCCATTCAAAGAAATCAGCGAACGCGCGATCAAGAAGGTGCCTACGCTGCGCGGCGCGACGATCGTCAACCTGTTCTTCGAGGCATCGACGCGAACGCGAATCTCGTTCGAGTTCGCCGAAAAGCGTCTCTCGGCGGATACGGTGAACGTCGCTTCCACCGGCTCCAGCGTGCAGAAAGGCGAGACGCTCGTCGACACGGCGCGCAATCTCGAGGCGATGCGAATCGACATGGTCGTGATCCGCCACGGCGCCTCCGGGGCGGCCCAATTTCTCGCTGAGCGCATCGAGTCGAATGTGATCAACGCCGGCGACGGAACGCACGAGCATCCGACGCAAGCGCTGCTCGATATGCTCACGCTCCGCGATCATTTCGAGCGCCTGGCCGGGCTGAAAATCTGCATCGTTGGCGACGTGCTGCATTCCCGCGTTGCCCGCTCCAACATCTGGGGACTGAAAAAAGTCGGCGCGCACGTCGCCGTGTGCGGGCCGAGATCGCTCTTGCCTAACGCAATAGACGAGCTCGACGTCGAGGTGTTTGATCGAATCGAGGACGCGATCGAGTGGGCTGATGCGCTGAACGTGCTGCGTCTGCAGCTGGAGCGCATGCAGGCCGGCTATATCCCTTCACTGCGAGAGTACAATCGCGTTTTTGGCGTCTCACGTGAACGCCTCGAGCGCGCGCCGCGAGATATTCTCATCCTTCACCCGGGTCCAATGAACCGGGGTGTCGAAATCGACTCCGATGTCGCCGACGGGCCGTTCAGCGTCATTCTCGATCAAGTGACGAACGGCGTCGCGATTCGCATGGCCGTGCTATATCTGCTCTCTGGTGGCAAGCCAGAGCTCGCCGAAGTCGCGAAAAGTGGAGGGGGCCGATGAGCCGCTCGTTACTGCTGCGCGGCGGCCGCGTCGTCGACCCGTCACAAGGGATGGACGCGATCGGCGACGTTTTCATCGACGGCGAAAAGATCGAATCGTTAGGCCCGAACGTGGATGTCGCCCGGCGAGATGACGTCGACGTGGTCGACTGCGCGGGGCTGGTCGTTGCCCCAGGATTCATCGATGTCCATTGTCACTTGCGCGAGCCCGGGCGCGAGGATGTCGAGACGATCGCGACAGGGGCGCGGGCCGCCGCGGCGGGCGGCTTCACCGCGGTGTGCGCGATGCCGAACACCGATCCGGTGACAGACAATCAGGCTGCCGTCGGGTTCATTATCCGCCAGGCGGCGAGAGCCCGCGCATCTCGCGTGTACCCCATCGGCGCGATCTCACTTGGCCAGCGCGGTGACGCGCTCGCCGAGTTTGGTGAAATGGTTGGCGCCGGCGCCGTGGCGGTGAGCGACGACGGAAAACCCGTCGCGAGCGCGCACATGATGCGAACCGCGCTCGAGTACGCCCGTACGTTTGGGATTCCCGTCGCCGATCATTGTGAGGAGCCAACGCTTGCCGCGGGTGGCGCAATGAACGAGGGCATCGTCAGCGCGCGCCTTGGTCTGAAGGGCGTGCCTAACGAGGCAGAGGAAATCATGGCGATCCGCGACATTCTCCTCGCGCGGCGCACGGGCGGCCACGTGCATCTCTGCCACATGAGCACGCGTGGCTCGGTCGAGCTCATTCGCTGGGGGAAGGAGCGCGGCGTCAACGTCACCGCCGAAGTCTGCCCGCATCACATCTCACTCACGGAAGACGCCGTCGAGGGTTACAACACCAACGCGAAGATGAATCCGCCATTGCGCAGCGTCGCTGATGTCGAGGCGCTGCAGCAGGCGGTTCGCGACGGCACGATCGACGTGATTGCCACCGATCACGCGCCGCATCACTACGATGAAAAGGAACGTGAGTTCGCCGACGCGCCTAACGGCATTGTCGGGCTCGAGACGGCGTTCGCCGTCAATGTCACATGGCTCGTCGCGAGCGGGATCATAGATCTCACGACGCTGGTCGAGAAGATGTCCTGTGCGCCGGCGCGAATCTTCCGACTCGCTGGGGGTACACTACGACGTGGAAACGTGGCCGACGTGACTGTGTTTGATCCTGAGGCTGAATGGACCGTCGAGCCGTCTCGTTTTCGTTCGAAGGGTCGGAATACCCCGTACGCCGGGCGGCGACTCAAGGGTCGCATCCATCTGACGATCGTCGACGGACGTGTCATTTATCGGCTCGAGGAATGACTCGGGGCGGTGCGGAAGAGCTGGCGTTGCGTGGTGAGATCGTCCGCGTCTGCCGGCGGCTGTATGAACGAGGACTGATCGCCGGGGGGGAGGGCAATGTGTCCGCCCGCCTCGATGATGGTTCTATCCTCGTCACCCCATCCGGTGCGCAAAAAATCGATGTCACCGAGGATGATTTGGTGGTCGTAGATCGCACCGGAAAACGAGTTGCGGGCTCTGGAAGGCCATCGTCCGAGTTAGGGGTGCATCTGCGCATCTATCAGCTTCGGCGTGACGTCGGAGCTGTGGTTCATGCGCACCCTCCCGTCGCGACAGCATTTGCCGTGGCGGGGGAGGATCTCATGGCGCCGGTGCTTCCTGAAATACTCGTCCAAATTGGTGGCGTGCCGCTGGTTCCCTACGCGACTCCGGGCAGCCCAGCGCTCGCTGACGCAATCGAACCATTTCTTCAGCTTCACGACGCATTCCTGATGGCGAACCATGGCGCCACGTCATATGGCCCGAGCCTCTCTATCGCTCACCAGCGGATGGAGAGTCTCGAGCATGCGGCGCGCATTGTGTTGCATGCCCGAGTTCTCGGTCATGTCTCGACGCTGACCAGCGCCGAGCGTGACCGTTTGCTCGAGTTGCGACGGCAGGCCAGCAGCTTCCAAGAGAGCAGCGCGACGACGCGCCGCTCGGACTCGGCATGAAGGAACAACCAGGACTGGAAAACGTTGCAGCTCTAATCCTCGAGCGACAGCGCATCGAGAACTGGCTCGCCACGCTTGACGCGCGGAGAGCGAGCACGCCCGACCACGTCTATGAGCGTGTTCGTGGTGACTACGCCAATCGGCTGAAGGCGATCACGGACCAGCTGCTGGCGCGGAGTGCGGCCCTCAAGGCGCACGTTGACCAGATCAGTACGCGGCTCACGCAGTTCACGACCGAAGCGCAGCGGTTGAAGGACGTGCGCGCAGAATCGGAACTGCGCATGCAAGTCGGAGAACTGAGCGTCGCCGACTGGAACACCAAGGCGCGCGAATGCGACGAGGGCATCGCGCGTTTGACGGAAGCGCAAGCTCAGGCACGGGCCCTTTTGGCACAGGCACGTGAAGTGTTGACGATGGTTTCCGGCCAGGCAAACGCCGCGGCCAGCAGCAGCTCGACCTCCTCGCCGCGAGTCTCACGGCCAGTCAATCTCGACCTGATCTCGGGCAACCGCCCGCCGACTCCGTCGTCGGCTCCGAACATGGACGAGCTCGCGTTCCTGAACTCGGTGGTCGGGAATCAGCCTCCGGGCGTCAAGGAACCGGCTCCGCAACCGCTCGTGCCGCCAAAAATCGAGCTGGAGAGCGAAGGCGCGCCGGACCTCGCCGAGTCGCTACTCAATCGCCTGAATCAGCGAAGCGGTCAGAATCTGCGCGAGGATGGCGACGCGGACTCGCTGCTCAAGGGAGTCGGCACCCCCAAGCCAGGCAACACGCAGAACCCCTTGGCGGCAAATGTGACGGAGAGCAATCCGATCGAGCTCAAGCCCCAGGGCGGACCGGAGCGCCACAAGACTCTGAAGTGCCAGGAGTGTGGTACGATGAACTATCCGACCGAGTGGTACTGCGAACGCTGCGGCGCGGAGTTGGCGGCTGTTTGAGGGCTCGCCCTTCTAAGCAGTTCGCGCCAATCGGCTCTTATATCGCCCGGCCGCATTCCGGTGGATCAGCCCCTTGCGAGCGGCGCGATCGAGCAGCTTTACGGCTTGGAGCTTCGCGTCGGCGGAGGCGCCAGGCGCGTTGGCCTTCTTGAGTGCCGTTCGCAGCGCCGAGCGCTGCGCGCGGTTGCGCACCGTAGCGGCGCGCGTTTTACGCATGTTCTTTTTCGCGGAAGCGATATTCGGCACGAAATCCCCGGAGCTAAAATGAGAAAGGCGCGCGGTCTCCGCGCGCGGAGCCCGGAATCTAGGGACAACATGACGGATGTCAAGGCGTGACACCACGTTGTGCGCTTTGACAGCACTCGGGTACCAACGCTACCTTTCGGCCCGTTCCGGCAGATTTTCCGCAAGTTCGATCGCGACCAAACTCGACCGCCACACGCTGACGTTGCAGTCCCTACTCCTTTTCGTGCCGGTGCTGCTGTTCTCGGTCATCGCGCACGAATATGCGCATGGCTATGCAGCGCTGAAACAGGGCGATAATACGGCCCTGGCCGCTGGGCGGCTCACCTGGAATCCGATCAAGCACATCGACCTTTGGATGACGATCTTGCTGCCGGCGATCTTATGGTATTCCTCGCATGGCACGGTCGTCCTCGGCGGCGCGAAGCCAGTGCCAGTCGATCCACGCAACTATCGCAACTATCGACGGGGCGACATCATTGTCTCGCTTGCCGGCGTTGTTACGAACTTGCTCATCGCGCTCGCCTGCACCGCGGTCATTGCCTTGCTCGGCGTCGTTGGACGCGCTGACGCCGTCCAACCGACAGCAGGAATTCTTCAGGCGATGATGGTCATCGGCGTGCAGCTCAACATGTTGTTGCTCGCCTTCAACCTGCTGCCTATTCCACCGCTCGACGGTTCTCAGGTTCTGAAGCATTTTCTTCCGGTGTCCTGGGCGCTGCATTATCAACGCGTTGGCATGCTCGGCATCGGCATTCTCGTCGTGCTGCTCTATGTCGCGCCACAGCTCCTCAACTACTGGCTTCTGCCTGCCAACGTGATCAGTCGGGAGCTCCTGAGCCTCGTCCGGCCGACGGTTCTTCCATCCGCGACGCGGTGGCTGCAGTGACATCGACATTCTCACCGGCCAGCGACGCGGCGGCACCCTCGTTTGCCTTCGCCGTCGAACTGCCTCAGTTCTCGGGACCGCTGGATCTCCTCCTCTCGCTGATCCGCGAGGAGCAAGTCGATATTTACGACATACCGATCGCACGCATCGCACAGCAATTCGTCGAGCGCATTCGCACTTTGGCGCTCAACGACGCTGCCGAATATCTGGAGATGGCAGCCAGACTCCTTCGCATCAAAGCGCAGATGCTTCTCCCCGCCGGAGAGCAAGAGCAGTGGGAGGATCCGCGAGCCGAGCTCGTTCGTCGATTGCTCGAGTATCAGCAAATGCGTGAGGTTGTCGACCTGCTCGAGCGCCGTGGTGAGGAGCGTCGCAGTCATTTAGCGCGCGCGTATCTGCCCACGCAGCCGGCGCCACCGCAGGCTCCACTCGCGTTATCCCTCGTCGAGCTCCTCGCGGCGGTGGATCGTGTCCTCCGCGCCGCATCCCGTCCGGACATGCACGATGTCGTACCCCGTGCGTTGGACGTCCCTGGCGCGATCGAAATCATTCGCGCCGTACTCGCGCTGCGTGCGCGTGCGCTGCTCAGCGATATGATCGCCAACACGCGCGAGCCCTGGCAGGTCCTCTCGATGCTGCTCGGATTGCTGGAGCTCGCGAAGGTTGGCGAGCTACGCGTCCAACAAGAGCGCCCATTCGGAAACGTCGAAATCATTCCCGCTGCACCTACTGCTGCCCGTGACGCCGCTAGCGAAGCTGCTTGAGGCCGCGCTCTTCGCGAGTGCGCGCCCGATCACCACTGAAGAACTTACGGCGCTATCGCCCGATGAATCGCCCGCGGCTCTCGCCGCGGCCATCGACGAATTGCGCGAGCATTATGACGTCGACGGCCACGGAGTCGAGCTGCAGGAGATCGCCGGGGGTTGGCAGATTCTCACTCGCGCCGAATACACCGAGGCAATCGAGCGCGCGCAACTCGCCGCGCGTCCGCAACGGCTTTCGGCCGCCGCGCTCGAGACGCTCGCGATCATCGCGTATCGTCAGCCGATCAGTCGCGCTGAGATCGAGGAGATTCGCGGCGTCGCCATCGGTGGCGTATTGAAATCGCTCCACGAGCGCGGTCTCATCGATGTCGTCGGCCGTGGCGAAGGACTGGGTCGTCCGTTGATGTACGGGACGACACCAGTGTTCCTAGAGCACTTCGCGCTGCGCCACCTCGAGGAGCTGCCACGCGCCGACGAGTTGGCGATCGCCTTGCGAGTGCCCGCGCCAGCACCCGTCCCCGAATAGCGCGCGCTCGTGGCGGAGCCGATGCGCATTCAGCGTGCGCTCGCGCGCGCCGGTGTCGCCTCGCGGCGACACGCCGAGGAGCTCGTGGCCGCCGGTCGCGTAACGGTCAATGATCACGTCGCCCAGATCGGTGAAACTGTTCATCCGGATCATGATCGGATCGCCGTCGATGGCCGGCGCATTGGCGCAATAGCGACGAGCGTGCACGCCACGTGGCTTGTGCTCAACAAGCCACCAGGCGTGATGACGACACGCTCCGATCCGCAGGGGCGTCGCACGGTATTCGATCTCGTCCCGGACGCACCCGGTCTCACCTATGTCGGTCGTCTCGACTACCTGACCGAGGGTGTGCTCTTGCTCACCACGGACGGCGACGCGGCGCATCGGCTAACTCATCCGAGTCGCGAGATCGAGCGCGTCTACCTCGCAACGGTCTGGGGGGATGGCCGAACCGCGGTCACGCGTGCCCGAGAGGGTGTCGAGCTCGCGGACGGAATCGTGTTGCCGAGGGCGGTGGAGAGCCGTCCCGTCGGCAGAGGAAAATGGGAACTGGAGCTGACGATCACGGAAGGCCGGTCTCGGGAGATCAGACGCTTGTGCGAAGCACTCGATCTCGAGGTCGAGCGACTCGTTCGCATGCGCTTCGGTCCTGTATCCCTCGGCAAATTGCGTAGCGGTGCAACACGGCAACTCACGCCTCAGGAAGTGAACTCCATTCGCGAGCTAACCCGATGACGGACGCCCGTGTAGCTCGAGACAGGCACCTGACTCGTGCGCTGGGGTAGGAGCGGTCAGCACGATCAGCCTAGGCGGTACTAAACTTGTAACTACGGTGGCTCGGCGCGGGCTCATGCACGCGCACGAACTCGAATACCAACGCACACGGAGCTCGCGCGTGGCAACTACGGTGCAGTCCGGGATGGATTCCCGCCTCATTCAGGACGTTTCGCGACAA
>DATEGN010000219.1:0-17577 GCA_035280125.1 Gemmatimonadaceae bacterium
CGCGCCTCGAGCCACTTCGCAATCGCGACGTTCGACGCGATCATGAGATCCTCGATCAGATCGCGCGCTGCACTCTTGTGGGTCAGTGTCAGGTCGACGACACGCCCATCCTTCGCGACTGGTGTCGCTTCGATGGTCTCGAGGTCGAGCGCGCCGTTCCGCTCGCGCTCTGTCTTGAGGCGCTGCGCCGCCTCCCACTGCAATCGCAATTGCGCGGCGAGACCCGCCGTTCTTGCAACCTTCTCCGGCGGCTGTATCGTTCCGCCGCTCGTGTTCTCGAGCCAATGCCCGGTGTCATCGTACGCGAGCTGCGCCTTGTTGCGGACGACGGCGCGGTATACGTCGAACTTCGAAACGTCGCCATTCTGCTCGACGACATTCTCGATCACGACCGCGGCGCGATCCGCGTTTTCGTTGAGCGAAGTCAGATTGGTCGAGAATTCCTCCGGCAGCATCGGAAAGACCTGCACGCCGGTGTAGACTGACGTGGAGTTCTCTCCGGCGTGCTGATCGGCGGGCGAGTTCTTTCCGATCAGCGCGTCGACGTCGGCAATCGCGACGAGAATGCGAATCGCGCCATTGGGCGTGGCCTCCGCGACCTCAATCTGATCGAGATCACGCGACTCGGTGTTGTCGATCGATGACCACAGCAGGTCACGCAAATCGCGCAGCCCATCGGCTTTCGCGGGCTGCTGTGTCGACGCGACCTGTGCCGCGACAGCGGAACCGAACTCCGGATCGAAACCGTTCTCGCGCAGCACGCGCTGCGCGACCTGCACGAAATCGATCGGCCCGGGGTGTCTGTTATTCTTCACGAATGCCACTCTGTCGATGTGAACGGCTCACGCAGATGGACGCAGATGAAGAAAAGCGAATCGTTGTTCTTTAAGAAGTCTTCACCGCTCTTTTTGTTGTCATCTGCCTTCATCTGCATCCCGCCGTTCACATCGACAGAGGGATTTGTAAAGCGCGATCAGTTCTTGATTTCCGAGAACGGCACATTGCCAATGCGATACTTTCGCCAGTCCTCGTGATCGAAGTGCCACCACTCCTGGGGATTCACCGTGAATCCTTGCGCCTCCATCGCCTGGCGCAGGATCTCGCGGTACCACCGCTGCAACGACGTGCCGCCAGGATACTCGGCGTAGGCGCGCTCCGTGCTTTCGTCATAGGTGCTCACCATCTGCACCGGCCTTCCTGTTTTGAGATCGTACAGCGTGAGGTCGACGGCTGAGCCCCGGTTGTGCTTGGAGCCTTCGGCCGGGTTGGCGACGAGCCACTTTTTCGCCGCCGGCGTGGCATCCCAGAAGATCTTCGTCACGTACCATGGACGATATGCATCGTGAATGAGTAAACCATAGCCTAACGATTTGAGCGCGTGCTGCGCGCGCACGAGTGCTTCGGCGGCGGGACGCTGCATGAAGGCGCGAGCCTCGTCATAGACCTGCGTGCCCAGGAAATTGTTGGAGGTCGCATAGCGAACCTCGAGCTTGATCGCCGGATCGAGCTTGACGAGCTCGACGAGATCCGTCGGGCGAAACTCGCCGGTTTCCGCGGGTGGCGTGGCGGCGAGTGCCTCTTTGCGGAGCTCCGCAACGGGTCGGAGCGGCGTTATCCGGAGCTGATTCGTGCCGGCTTTCGGCTCGATGTTCCGGCGGGCGAAGCGCACGCCAGCCGTCATCGCCGCCGAGGCGCGGCCGCTCTTGTCTCGCGTGAACACAATGCGCTCGCCGTCGTACAGGCCATTTGGCGGGAATGCGAATGTGTCGCGAGCAATCTCCGTGAGCGGATACGGGAAGAACCATTCGATCAACGCCCAAAGGCGCCCATCCCGCTCGTAAACGTAGAGGATATCGTAGTCGGGACCGTATTCGCCAATGAAGCCACGCCACGAGTCACGAACATCCTTCGGCATGCCGTGATCGACGCGCACGAGCGTGTCGTCGAATGCATGTCCTGTCTGGAGCACTGTCGCCGAGTCGGCGTTAGGCAGGAAACGATCTCCTCTGCCGAACACCCGATCGTCGATGACGAGCGTATCACCGCGCGTCCTCAGCTCCGGAATGCCGCCACCGCCTGGGCCAAGCAGCGCGAGGCCCGTGCCGCGATGAGCGAGCTCGATCTCGCGCCCGGGACTCGATCGCGGTGCATACCGCCCCACGAGGAGGCGAGCGCGCGATGCCGCCACGGGTCCGGTCGTATCGGTCGACCAGCCGGGCGCTCCGGCCACCGAGACGCCCTCGGAATGACCGGCGCGCACGGCGAGCATTTCGCGGAGCGCGGCTTCACCGATCTCGTCCACCGCGGCGTTCGCGCCGTCTCGAGTCGTCACCACGACAACGCCGAGCTTCTCGTTAGGTAAAGCCTGGAGCGTGGTGGCAAACCCGTAAATCGCCCCGTCGTGGCCAACGCTCTTGTGACCGTCGAGCAGACCAACGCGAAAACCGATGCCGTATCCCGATTGCTCGACGCCGCGCGCGAACTGCGGCGTCCACATTTGGGCGATCGTCTCCGGTTTGAGAACTTGGCCGTTCGAGCCCCGACCGCCGGCAAAGAGGGCACTCATGAAGTGCCCGAGATCGGTGACGGTGGTGTACATGCTGCCCGCCGGCGCGATACCAAGCTGAAAGGCAGGAGCACGGAACATCCGGCCATCGAGGGTCCACATGTACGCGGGCGCAAGATCACGCGTCAACGCTGGCGTCGGCTCGAAGCCGCTCGTCGTCATACCTAACGGCTCGAGCACCGCCTTCGAGAGCGTCTGAGCGAATGGCGCACCGCTCACGCGCTCGAGGACGTAACCCACCGTGGCGATCGCTGCATTCGAGTATTTGGTATGCGTCTCGGGCGCATAGATCAGCGTCGTGCCGTTGAGGCTCGCGATCGTCGCGGCGAGTGGCGGTGACGTGCTGTCGAAATAGCTGCCGACCGGCGGCTCGCGCACGAGACCGGAACGGTGCGACATCAACTGTCGCAGCGTTATCGCCTTCCCGAACGGATTGTGCGGACGGAAGTCGGGCAGATATCGCGATACGGGTGCATCGAGATCGAGCTTACCCTGCTCGACGAGCTGCATGATCGCGATGTCCGTGAAGAGCTTGGATACCGAACCGACGCGAAACACAGTCTGCGGTCCGGCCATGCGCCTCGAGGCCGAATCTACGGTGCCGAAGCCCTTGGCCCAGACGAGCTGTTGATCATCGACGAGCGCGATCGCGACGACGGGGAGGCCCTGCACGCGCATCTCTCGAGCAATGAGCCGCTCCAGCTGCTCGGCGACTCGCGCGTACTCGGGCCGCGGAGTCTCGACATCTTGCGCAAAGGCGCCTAACGGGAGAAGTGCGGCGACGCCGAGAACGGTGGCCGCAATGATATGGCGTGAGCTTCGGAGCATGAGCCTGAAGAAGGCGGGGGCAGGCGGGAAAAGACATGAACACCGAGGTGCTACGCGTCATCTTCGCCAGCGTACATGCCAAAGTCCAGCGTTGCCACAGTGGCGGCGCAACTCCTCACTGCGACTGACGACCCATCCAGCCTCTCAGCACGTCCATCAATGTGCGCGGTTGAACCGCGCGAAACTCGCCCGCATCGAAGAATTTGCCGTAGCAGATCGGACACGATTCGTACCACACCTCGCGTGTGCGGCGATCGAGCAAACGAATCATGGGTTGATGACAGCGCGGACAATCCACGCGTCGCTGCTCGTTGAATCCGGGTCGGGCCGCGGAACCCGGCGGATCGAGGAGGTCAACACTCTCTTTCGCATGCACGTCGTTGTCCTCGAGCGCGTCGAACCACAGCCCTTCACACGACGTGCAGCGATCGACCTGTGTTTTCTCGACCTGCATCGTCTGCATCGGGGCCCGGCACTTTGGACACTGAATCTGCATGGAGTGCGCTCGGCAAAGAGAGACGTATGAAGACGACTGGCCGCGCACAACGGGCAACGCGGTCGGCGCGTCCGTGCGCTGCGTCACCTTCAGACAGCGAGGTCGCGACGAATTCGCTGTACGATTTCCGCCGGCTCGGATGAGGCGTCGATCCAGAGCGCGTCGCGGGGCTCTTCGAGCGTCGCGAGCTGACTCGTGAGGAGGGATGGCCCGGCGTAGTGCCCGGTTCGCTGCGCGAGCCGCTCGCGGAGCACCGGCTCCGGTGCACGCAGATAGACGAAGCGCGTGTCCCGCGAATTATCGCTCGGTATCAGTGCGCGCCGATACTGCTCCTTGAGCGCCGAGCAGGCGAGGACCACGCTCTCGCCACGGGCGTGCAGATCGCGCAGCGCGTCGTGCATTGCGCGAAGCCACGGGTCGCGATCGGCATCGGTGAGACCGAGACCCCGTCGCATTTTTCCGACGTTCTCGGGCGAGTGAAAGCTGTCGGCATCCAGAAAGTGCCAACCTAACGAGTCGGCGAGCCGCTCGCCGACCGTGGTCTTTCCCGCGCCGGCGGGGCCCATGAGCACGATGATCTTTGAAGCGTCGGCCATGCGCCCAAGCTATCGCGGCATGACTCCGATGCTCAGGTGCCACCGCGCACGAGCGCGTCCAGATGGGCGAGGTCCTCATCAGTCACGGTGGTCACCAGTGGCGCCGGATGCATGAGTGTCCTCGGTGAGGCATCGTGGGGAAGTCCCAAAGCATGTCCGAGCTCGTGCGCGATCGTGGCGTAGAGCACGCGTTCGCGAGTCCCGATGTGCCAGGGTGCAGGCGTGATGGAGACGAAGACGTCCGCTCTGGTGAGCTGGCCGGACCGACCGCGATAAAGCATCGTCACGCCCGGATTGCTCGGTGGCAGCTTATCGCTCCAGTACAGCCGAATGTCTGCATCCAGCGGCCAACTCACGCTCACAATGTGGACAGCGTTGGAGCGCATCCAAGCCTTGACGGCTTCATCAACGAGCTCCGCGTGGTCGATGCTCTGATCGTTGTCAGTCCAGGGCTGAACCCAGAGACGCAGAGACCCTGAGCGCGACCAGCGATATGCGCGGTTGCCCGCGGTGACAGCGCTCGAGCTGGGTGAGGCATCCGCATGGGAAACGAGAACGACTGATCCCTGCTGCATCGGTGCGGCGACGATGGACTGCGATGGCTTGGCGCAGGCTGCTGCTGTGAGGCTACTGCCTATGACCGCGATGACGACCTGAACTCGAAGGGAGCGAAGAGTTCCGATACGGCTCAAGGAGCTCCTGGCTAGGGAAGGCGACCTCAACCATCAGGCCCGCTATCTAGCCGACGCGTTCGCGTTTTCCGCGGTCACAGCATTGAATACCTCATTTCAGCATGACAGAACGCCCTACAAAGCAACATTATGCCGCCACTAAAGCTCTACCATGGCGGCTTGGTAGCGTATTCGTAATTGGGTGTTTAAGCAGTCGAGACGGCTCTCCTGCTGGCCGCAGTAAGTAGGAATACGGCTCGTGATCTTACCGAACCAGACAATTCAGCCTTGTGGGGGGCTTACTGGCGTCATAGCCTGTCCCACTTCTAGGAATCCACCCTCCCCGACCGCTCGATGCCGCGTGGACGCACTCGAGTTCTCTGATCGACTACGGCGCGCGCTCAGCCATGCGCGCGAGGAGGCCGCTCGCCTACAGCACGAACATGTCGGAACCGAGCATCTGCTCATTGCGCTGTTGAATGACACCGGCCGCGACGCAGGTGAGCCGAACTCCCTCGCCAGCGTCGTGCTCGATGTCTTGGGCGTCGACCGAGCCAAGATGAAAGAGGTGCTGGAGCAAACCGTGCTTCGCGGTCGTGTTCCAACCTCCGACGATCAACTGACTTACACCTCGCGAGCCAAGGCAGTGCTCGAGCTTGCGATGGCCGAGGCGCGGGTCTCCAAGGCAGGGACCGTCGACACACAGCATCTCCTACTCGGGCTCCTGCGCGAGGAGCGGGGAATCGCAGCTCAGGTGCTTCTGGATTTTGGCGTTACAGTCGACAAGACGCGCGCGGAGCTGGACAAGCTCGGCTGAGGGGAGGGGGGACGGGGAATCGGAACGCAGCGCTTCGTTCCGATTCCCGTTCCCCGTCCCCTAATCGAAGTCCAGCCCCAGATCCATCGCCGGCGCTGAGTGAGTCAGCGCGCCCACCGAGATCCAGTCCACGCCCGTCTCGGCGATGTCTCGAACGGTGCTCAGGTTCACCCCGCCAGACGCTTCGAGAATCGAGCGCTTCCGAACATGACGCACCGCGCTTCGCATTTCGTCCAGCGTCATGTTGTCGAGCATGATGATGTCCGCGGACGCTGCGACTGCTCGTTCCACCTGCTCCAAGTTGTCACACTCGACTTCGATCTTCACGTCGGGCGCGAGCTCACGCGCCCGCTGCACGGCCTTGGCAATGTCGCCGTCCAGGGCGGCAAGATGATTGTCCTTGATCAGCACCGCCGACGACAGATTCATTCGATGATTGTACCCACCGCCCGCTCGCACGGCGTACTTCTCGAGCTGACGCCAGCCCGGCGTCGTTTTGCGGGTATCGAGGATCTTCGCGCCGGTGCCAGCCACCATCGCGACGAACTCCGCGGTGAGCGACGCGATGCCCGAGAGTCGCTGAAGAAAGTTCAATGCGACGCGTTCCGCGGAGAGCAGAGCGCGCGCATTGCCGTTGACGAATAACACCGACGCTCCCGACGACACACGCATGCCGTCTTCGACGTCGATTCGGATCGCCACCTTGGGATCAAGAAGACGAAAGGAATTCAATGCGAGCGCAACGCCACATACGACGCCGTTCTCGCGTGCGACAAGCGCAGCTCGCGCGCGCCGCTCCGAAACCACGGTCGCAATGGTGGTGAGATCGTCGAATGCGCCATCCTCTTCGAGGGAACCGCGAACGAGCGCATCGAGTGCCTGCTGCTTGAGCGGAAACCGCAACGTCCCCGCGGCATCGATCGCTGGTACGCTGAGCGGTGTGACCGTTCGAGGAACGGAACGACGCGGCGGCTGCGACTCGGGCATCGGCGTGGGATTCTCCATAAGTCCCTCTTGGTAACGGCGGTGAAGCGGTTGAGCGAGCTGCGCCAGCTCACTCCCCAGGATCGACGCCGTCGGGTACCGGCGAGAGCGGTTGTTTCGAGTTCCCGCCAATGGCGACCATTCGTTCGATCGCGCGGCGCGCGCGATCCGCGATCGCAGGAGGCACGGTGATCTGATGCTGCAGTAGCTCCAGAGCCGTGCGGACTTTCGGAAGTGTCGTGACCTTCATGTACGCACATGACGCACGATCATTCGCGGCGTAGAATCGCTTGCTCGGATTCTCCCTCCTGAGACGATGAAGAATGCCCACTTCGGTCGCGACGATGAACTCGTCCGCGTTGGAGAGTGCAGGGCGCTTGATCATGCCTTCAGTCGAGAGGATCTGTACACCATCGGCGTCGATGTCACCGGCAGACATCGCCTCGAGCACACTTGTGGAACAGCCACATTCCGGGTGAACCAGAAATTCAGCTTCGGGATGCAGCCGACGTTGGAGCTGAATGTTCTCTGGGTCGATTCCAGCGTGCACGTGGCACTCACCCATCCAGACGAGAATGTTCTCGCGTTTCGTCATCCGTCGAACGTGCGCACCGAGAAACATGTCCGGCAAGAAGAGAATCTCCCGATCGGGCGCGATCGAATTGACGACTTCTACAGCGTTACCGGAAGTACAGCAGTAATCACTCTCGGCCTTGACCTCGGCGGTCGTGTTGACGTAAGACACAACGACAGCTCCCGGGTGCTCGGCTTTCCATGCTCGGAGCTGCTCCGCATCGATAGTGGCCGCGAGGGAACAACCGGCCGCGAGATCAGGAAGAAGAACGGTTTTGTTCGGCGATAGAATGGCCGCTGTCTCGGCCATGAAGTGCACTCCGCAGAACACAATGACCTTCGCCGATGTTTTGGCCGCCTCACGAGAAAGACCAAGCGAGTCGCCGACGAAGTCGGCGACGTCTTGAACTTCCGCTCGCTGATAGTTGTGCGCGAGAATGACCGCGTTGCGTTCGCGGGCTAATTCCTTGATCTCGGCTTGGAGGTCCGCTATGAGCTCGTCCCGTACAAATGAAGAGGACTGAGATGCGGAGAGCTTGGTCATGCCGGTGAATGTAATGTGCGCAATCAGTTAACACGTAAAACAGGGTGGAGTTGCAAGAGCCGAGCGCGAACGGCCGGCACGCCGCGAAATTTTCGGCTATAGGCAGTGTCACTGTTCGATGTGTCGACCCTGCCAGGAGCGCTGCGGCTTGGGGAAGTCAGATCGGTAGTGCCCGCCACGAGACTCCTTCCTTTGGAGCGCTGCCTCGACAATGAGCCGCGACGTCTGGACGAGGTTCTGTTCCTCGGTTGCTCCGACGGGCAGACGCTCTTCCAAAGTCGCGAGTGATTGTAGCGCGAAGCGCAGGCCCTTCGCCGTGCGCGCGATACCGGCCTGTTCCCACATCAATGCACGCACCGCATCGGCACTCACTTGTGCCGCACCACGATCCGTGAAGACGGGGACGCTCCAGCTCGCACTGGGCGGCTCACTCTTCAGCGCGGCAACGTGCGACAGGTCGCGTGCCACTCGCTCGGCGAAGACGAGGCCTTCGAGCAGTGAGTTCGACGCCAGCCGATTGGCGCCGTGCACTCCGGTGCGCGCGACTTCGCCGACAGCGTAGAGTCGTTTCAGTGTCGATCGACCCGAGAGGTCAGTAACGACGCCACCCATCATATAGTGTGCGGCGGGCGTGACGGGAATGAGATCGCGACGCGGGTCGATACCGCGCGCACGGCAAATGGCGAAGATGCCGGGGAATCGCTTGGTGAAACTGTTGCCGAGCTTGCGCGCGTCGAGATGGACCTTGCCTGCCCTTTGCTCGCGGAAAATGGCGCGAGCCACGACGTCGCGAGGAGCCAATTCTGCCAGGCGATGCCGCTTGAGCATGAATCGCTCGCCGGCGGCGTTGACGAGGATCGCGCCTTCGCCGCGCACCGCTTCCGAGATCAGCTGCAGCGGGTTCTCCGCGGTGTCGAGCGCAGTGGGGTGAAACTGGACGAACTCCATGTCGGCGAGGCGAGCGCCTGCTCGATGAGCAATCGCGAAACCGTCGCCGGTTGCAACGACCGGATTCGTCGTGTAGCGATAAACCTGGCCGCAACCCCCGGTGGCGAGGACGGTCACATCAGCGACGATCTCGGCTGGGCGGCCGGCGATGCTCAAGCGAGCGCCGACGCACTCACTGCCGCGCACGATCAGGTCGAGTACTCTCGCCTTCTCGATCACTCCAACACGCTCGCTCTCGTGGACACGATCGATCAGCGTGCGTGCGACTTCGGCACCTGTCTGATCCCCGTGCGCGTGAACGATTCGGTTCTTCGAGTGTGCTGCCTCACGACCGAGCTTGAGATCGCCGGTCGGTTCGAGGTCGAAGTCGGCGCCGGCTGTCTGCAGCTCACGTACACGCGCGGGACCTTCCTCGACGAGTACCTGCACAGCCGCGGCGTCACACAATGCAGCGCCCGCGGCGAGGGTGTCCCGCCGATGCAGTTCAGGTGAGTCGCCGGCACCGAGGGCAGCGGCAATTCCGCCTTGCGCGTATGCCGTAGCGCTGTCGAACAGCGAGCGCTTCGTGAGGAGCAGGACATCGGAGTGTTCGGAGGCACGCCAAGCTGTATGCAGCCCAGCGACGCCGCTTCCGATCACGAGTACGCGCGTTCGCAGTCGGTCAGTCATGGACCAAAGATAGAAACCGCTGTTCCAATGTCATCCCGAGCGAAGCGAGGGATCTGCACTTGAGCCACGGCGACCGAGACATTTCACCGGCGGTATCCCGCAGTGTCCGAGCTCGATCCGGCCTTCTTCCACTCACACAAATTGATCACTGCCAATAAAGAGCCAGACACCTTCTGGGAGGTCTGAGGCTCTTCCCTCAGTCGATCCACACAACGACCTTTGCAGCCATGCGGAAATTGTTGGTCTTGCTCGCCGTGCTGTTGATCGTCCATCTCGGCCTGCTGCTCGTACATCCGAGCGGCGCTGCCGCAACGCGAACGCGCGCTGACGTGAATGTCGGAATCGTATTCGACGTCGGCGGACGAGGCGACAAGTCGTTCAACGATGGAGCATATGTCGGCGGAAGACGGGCCGAGCGCGAGTTGGGCGCCCGCGTGCGATTCATCGAGCCGGGAGACGGCTCGGATCGAGAATCCGGGCTTCGGCTGCTCGCCGCCGAGGGCATGGACCTCGTCATCGGCGTTGGGTTCATTTTCACCGATGACATAACCCAGCTCGCGAAGGACTACCCGCAGACGAATTTCGCCGGGATCGACTTTGCCGTGAGCACGGACGGCGCGGGCAATCCGATTCCACCTCCACCTAACGTCGCGGCCCTCAAGTTCCGGGAGGAGCAGGGCTCGTTTCTCGTCGGCGCTCTCGCCGCACTGGAAAGCAAGACGAAGAAAGTCGGCTTCGTGGGCGGCATGGACTCGCCGTTGATCCAGAAATTCGAGGTCGGATATCGCGCGGGCGTGAAGCAGGTATGTCCGCAGTGCACGGTGCTCGTCGGCTACGCCGGCGTTACGCCAGAGGCGTTTCGTAATCCGGGCAAAGGCAAGGAGCTCGCTTTGAGCCAGTACGGTCAGGGTGCGGACATCATATATCACGCCTCGGGCTCCACGGGGTTAGGCGTGTTCGAGGCTGCCCGTCAGACAGGGCACTTGGCGATCGGTGTCGACGCGGATCAGTACGCGGAAGCGCCGGGACACGTGCTCACGTCGATGGTGAAAGGAGTGGACGAGGCGGTTTTCGACGTGATCAAACTGGTGAAGGAGCGTCGATTCAAGGGCGGCATCTACCAATTCGGTCTGGCAGAGCACGGCGTCGGCTACGTGTACGATGCGCAGAATCGCGCGCTGATTCCGGACACCGTGCGTGCGAGAGTCGAGTCGCTCAGTGCCGAGATCGTCGCTGGTCGAATCAACGTCCCATCGACGAGATGATGTCGATAGCCCCAGCGATTCGGCTCACCGACATCTACAAAGCGTTCGGCCCCGTGCAAGCAAACCGTGGTGCGTCGCTCGACGTTGCTCGCGGGGAGATTCATGCGCTCGTCGGCGAGAATGGCGCCGGCAAGTCGACTTTGATGCGCGTACTGAGCGGCATGTACGCGCCCGACTCCGGCCGCATGGAGGTGACGGATGCGAGCGGCGTGTTGCACGACGTGACTGGCTGGAGCACGGCATCGGCAATCGCTGCCGGAGTGGGCATGGTGCATCAGCATTTCATGCTCGTACCAACGCTCACGGTCGCCGAGAATCTGATACTCGGGGCCGAGCTGACGAAGGACGGACCGTTACGCGTCCTTGATCGGTCGCGTGCCTCACGGGCGGTGACGGAGCTGAGTGAGCGCACGGGATTGCGCGTCAACGCAGAGCAACGCGTGGCCGAGCTGTCCGTTGGCGAAGCGCAGCGAGTCGAGATTCTCAAGGCGTTGTTTCGGGGTGCCCGTACGCTGATTCTCGATGAACCGACGGCGGTGTTGTCGCCGCCCGAGGTTGCGGAGCTCTGGCAGGTGCTTCGTCAGATGCGCCAGCGCGGCGAGACGATCGTGCTCATCACGCACAAGCTCGACGAGGTCATGCAGATCTCGGATACGGTGACGGTGATGCGGCACGGGCGAACGATCTCCCGAATGCGCACGAGCGACACTTCGCCGCAGGAGATCGCGCGCGAGATGGTGGGGCGCGACGTCGTGCTGGCGACGGGCATGCGACGAGAAGTGGCGCTGGTGGATGAATCGTGGACCGACACGACACCGATGGCCTCTGCGCCCGAGAGCGGCTCGTTAGGTACCGGCGCATCGCTCGCCGCGCTCGAGGTGCGCCGCCTCGTCGTCTCCAACGCACGTCGTCCGGCCGCCGTCGATGACGTGAACTTCAGCGTTGCGGCCGGCGAGATCCTCGGTGTCGCCGGTGTCGAGGGAAATGGGCAGACCGAGTTGATCGAAGTGATCGCGGGCCTGCGGCGCGTCCGATCGGGATCGATTCTGCTCGATCATCTGAATATCACCGACACCAGCGTGCGTGCACGCGGAGACGCCGGCCTTTCGCACATTCCAGAAGACCGCCATGCGCGCGGCCTCGTGCTCGATTACTCGATTGCCGACAATCTGATTCTCGGGCAGCAGCACCGCTTCGCGCGGGGGGGATTCCTGAACACGCTGGATGGCGAGCGCATCGCCGAGAATGCTCGGCGACAGATCGAAGCGTTCGATATCAGGCCTAACGACGCGGCGCTTCCGGCGCGAGCACTGTCGGGCGGGAATCAGCAGAAAATCGTCGTCGCGCGCGAGATGGGCCGCGATTTCAGGGTGCTTCTCGCCGCACAACCGACGCGGGGTGTGGATGTCGGCGCGATCGAATTCATCCATGAGCGCCTGCGAGCGGCGCGTGCCGCGGGCAAGGCGATATTACTGGTCTCGGCGGACCTTTCCGAGATTTTGGCTCTCTCGGATCGCGTCGCGGTGATGTACGGAGGGCGGTTCGTGGTCGTGCTGCCACGGGCGCAGGCGAGCGAGGAAGTGCTCGGGCCGTACATGACCGGCGCGGAGCGTGCGGCATGACGACGGTGTCGCCGGACGTCTCGCGCGATACCGTGACGACTGAAACCGCAGCAACGCCGCGGCCGGCAGCGCGTTCGAAAATCCAAGAGGCGCTGCTCCCTTCACTCGTCGCCCTGCTCGTCGCGGCCATCGTGGGCGACATATTGATTCTCATCTTCGGGCAGTCACCCGCCGCGGTGTTCCGTTTATTGCTCGAGGGCACCTGGGGCAACAGCTACGGATTTGGCCAGGTACTGTACAAAGCGACGACACTCACGTTCACCGGACTCTCGATCGCGTTTGCACTGCGCGCAGGATTGTTCAACATCGGCGCGGAGAGTCAACTGGCCGCCGGTGGCTTCGTCGCGGCGGCTGTGGGTTTGCTCCTCCCGCAAGGGCTGCCGTGGATCGTTACGCTCCCAGTCTACGTTGCGGCAGCGGCGTTAGGCGGCGGCATAGTTGGCGGAGCGGCCGGCGAGCTCAAGGCGCGTTTTGGCGCGCATGAAGTGATCACGACCATCATGCTCAACTTCATCGTGCTCGCCCTCTTGAGCTATTTGACATCTGCACACCTCAAGGTGCCGGAGACGCTCCACACGTCGGAGATCCGGAGCGGCGCGGTGCCGAGGCTCTCCGATGTTGCTGCGTCGTTTCATGGCTCGGCCGCCAATTTCGTACTGGTGCTCGCGCTCGTCGCCGGCCTGGCCGCTTGGTGGTATCTCTTCCGCACCAGGCGCGGATTCGAGCTCCGTGCAGTAGGACTGCAGCCCGAGGCAGCGGAGTACGGAGGAGTGCGTCCGGGCGCGGTGTGGACCCGTGCGATGATCATCTCCGGTGCGATCGCCGGCATCGGAGGGCTGAACTTTGTGCTGGGCTACAAGCACTACTACGAGGAAGGCTTCGCTGGCGGCGCGGGGTTTCTCGGTATCGCTGTTGCGCTCGTTGGCGGCACGAATCCGTTAGGCGTCATCCTCGCGGCGCTCCTCTTCGCGACCATCTCGCAGGGTGGTCTGGCGGTGAACGCCATGGTTCCGAAGCAGTTTGTCGAAGTGCTGCAAGCAGTGGTGATCATCGCGGTCGCGGTGTCGGTTCCTGAAGTGCGCCGCCTGCTTCGCTCTCAGCTCAGACGCGACTGATGGCAGCGCTGCTCTTTCTCGCGCAGACGCTGCGGATTGCGATTCCCTATCTATTCGCCGCGGCGGGCGGCGTCGTGTCCGAGCGCGCGGGGCTCATTGGACTGACGCTCGAAGGCTTTATGCTTGGCGGCGCATTTGCCGCGGCTGTTGGCAGCTATTACGGCCATAGTGCTTGGCTTGGCGTGCTATCTGGTATTGGCGGCGGCGCAGCGCTCGCACTTCTATATGGAGTGAGCGCGATTCGATTCCGCGCTGATCAGGTCGTGATCGGCATCGCCATTAACCTGCTCGCGATCGGTGTTACGCGCTTCTTTCTCCGCCTGGCTTTTGGCAGCTCGTCGAACTCACCACGCGTCCCCGGATTTGGGGCCGAGCAATCCGGCAGCGGATTCCTGGCTCTGTTGAGCAATCCGATGATCTGGCTCGGCTTACTCGCAATTCCTCTGATCGCGTGGATGTTGTACCGAACTCCGTTCGGTTTACGAATTCGAGCCGTTGGCGAGCATCCAGCGGCCGCGGTGTCCGTGGGTGTGCCAGTGACGCGTGTGCGATACGCGGCCGTCGTCCTTTCGGGAATCCTTGCGGGCCTCGGCGGAGTTTATCTCGTTCTCGACCAGCACCAGTTCACCGATCAGATGACCGCTGGGAGGGGCTTCATCGCGCTCGCTGCGACCATCTTCGGGCGCTGGGATCCGGTGCGGGTAGGGATCGCCTGCTTGCTCTTTGCCGCAGCCGAGACGCTTCAGATTCAGCTCCAGGGTGCGCAGCTCGTGCCGTCACAGTTTGTCGAGATGATTCCTTATGTGCTGACGATCGTCGCCCTCGCTGGCGTCGTTGGCCGAGCTGTGCCTCCGGCTGCGTTGGGTAGAGTGAGCGGGGAGTAGCGCTGTCAGCGTTCCGTAAGTTCGGCACGCCCCGTCTCGCGCATCGAGAAGTAGCCATCCTTAGTTATCTGCATGGGTAAGCTCGTCGTTTTGATGATCACGGCGTTCGTGGACATGGTGGGGTTGTTGATGATCATTCCCCTCCTGCCCTTCTACGCCAAGGATCTCGGCGCCAACGGTTTGATCGTCGGGTTGCTGTTCGCGTCGTTCTCCGTCGCACAGCTGATCACCGCGCCGGTTTGGGGCCGTTTCTCGGATCGTTACGGGCGGCGCCCAGCCCTCCTCGTTGGACTCGCCGCTTCTGCGATCGCGTACGTTGTGTTCGCGTACGCGAACACACTGTGGTTGTTGTTCCTGTCGCGTCTCGTGCAGGGTGCTGGCGGCGGTACGGTGAGCGTGATTCAGGCGTACGTCGCCGATGCAGTCAAACCGGAAGACCGCGCGAAGGGCCTGGGATGGCTCTCAGCAGCGACCAATGCGGGCGTGGCGTTGGGCCCGGTGCTTGGCACCCTCACCAGTAACATGGGATCGAGCGGACCCGGGCTCACCGCTGCAGGGCTATGCGTTCTCAACATCGCTTTCGCGTGGCATTTCCTCTCAGAATCACGCGATATGGCAGAAGCAAAGGCTGTCCCGACAAGTCGGGCGCGGTCGTTCGAAGCACTCACGCGTGTAGTCACGCACTCCAGCGAGCCAGCCTCGCGATTGATCTGGATCTACGCTATCGCGATTGGCGCATTCCGCGGCGTGAATGCGGTGCTCGCTTTGTTCCTGGCGGTGCGATTCGGAGTAACCAAGAACACCATCGGTTTCTTCTTTACGTACATCGCGCTGATCTCTGTGCTCACTCGCGCCGTGATCCTGGGTCGGGCAGTGGATCGTTATGGCGAGGCGAAGCTGTCACGATTCGGATCGGTGTTGCTGGCCGCCGGCTTGGCGGCAATTGCGTTCATGTATCCGCTTCGAGACCCCGCTTCACTGGCTCGCACTCTTCATCTATCCGTGTCGTTCGTCAGGGTGTTGCCTTTCCTTCCGCTGGCGCTGGCGGTCGCACTGCTACCGCTCGGTACCGCTTTCACCTTTCCCTGCGTGACGGCGATGCTATCGCGCGTGACGCCTAGCAGCGAACGGGGACTGTACATGGGCCTTCAGCAGACGTACGGCGGAATCGCCAACGCCCTGTTCCCCGTACTTGCCGGCCTCGCCTTCGACCGATTTGTCGAGTTGCCATTCCTGGCATCCGCGGCACTCGTTGCGGGAACCATCTACCTGGGTCTGGGAATGGAGAAGAACATCCGGCCCAAGGCGACGGCACAAACGGCGGCTCCTGCTGCGTAGGTGTACGACGGCCTACGAGTGTCTCACTTAGCGGACTCTCACAACGACTCCAATCTTCGGACAATTCGGGATTCGGCGTCGGAGCTTGTGAGGAGGCTCACCCCATCCGAGGTGTGAACGCACAGTAACCGCCGGAGATTAGTCGCATACTTCACGATAGATTGGTCGAGACCTTGGATAGCGATCTCTCCTCGCTCAGCGGGTATAAACCGTGCGCCCATTCGGCGCGCCGCGAGAGCGACCCAAAAGACTTGGCTCTCGGCCTTTTACGAGACGCACGCCTGAATCGTCGGGCGTGGGTCCCCAGCCCTAGGAGTAACGCCATGCCCGCTCCCCGCAACCGCGGCGCGTTCGCCACGATTGCACTCGGTCTGCTCGCGCTCGCTTCGGCGTGCTCCAATGGGACTGAGCCTACGAAGCCAAATGATCTCTGTACATCCACGAGCCCGGTCGCCCTGAGCAACGGTGAGGTGCGGACGTCGCTCGATGGAAGTTGTGTATTCCTCTCGGGTGGCAGCGCGGGTGGCGAATTCGCGCTCGTCGCCTTCAACACCGACACAGTGACCACCCACACCGCCGCGCTCAACTTCACGAGCCAGGGCGCGTCACCCATCAGTACGCCGTTGACGTCGCGTACTTTCGCACAGGGTCCGTCGTTGAATCTCCTACCGACTGGAAACACCACGTCGATCGTCGAGCGCTCGAACAGCTTCGACATGAAGCTCCGCAATAGTGAGCGGCGCGCACTGACACCACTGATGTCGGCAGCACGAACATGGTACAGGGATCGATCCACCGGCGCGCTACGGACGCGCTATAGTCCGTCACTCTCGACGACAGCTGCCGGTCCGTCGGTTGGTGACACGATTGTGCTCAACACGAAAACGGGCGACACCTTCGCCGAGGCGTGTCAGATCCCTGACAACCGCACCGGCGTAGTACAAGCGATTACGAACAATGCGATCGTCGTCGCTGACACCGGCAATCCCGCCGGCGGCTACACCAACGCCGAGTACCTGACCATTGGCCAGCAGTTCGATGACGTCTTCGTGATGGACACGACAGCCTTCGGCTCGCCGACGGACATCGACAACAACGGCAAGATCATCATGTTCTTCACGCGCGCCGTGAACGAACTGACGCCCGCGGGAAGCAACTCTGTCGTCGGCGGATTCTTCTATGGGAGAGATCTGTTCCCGAAGGCGGATTCACCGGTTCTCGGTCCAGGTTCGGGATGTCCAACGAGCAATGTCGCCGAGATGTTTTATATGCTGGTGCCAGACCCCAACGGCGTCGTGAATGGAAACGTTCGCTCGAAGACCTTCGTGGGGCAGCTCACGAACTCGACGACGGCTCACGAGTTTCAGCATCTGATCAATGCTTCGCGTCGTCTCTACATCAACACCGCGGCGACTGATTTCGAGGTCGTGTGGCTGAACGAAGGGTTGAGCCACGTTGCCGAAGAGCTGCTGTTCTACAGGCAGAGTGCAGGTCTCACTCCGCGCATGAACATCGACAGTACGAACTTCAGGGGCAACCAGACGAACGTCAACTCGTACAACCTGAACCAACAATCCAATTTCGGCCGATTTCGAACTTATCTGTTGAAGCCCTCGATCAACGCGCCGTATGCACCAAACGACTCACTCGAGACGCGCGGC
>DATEGN010000220.1:0-2314 GCA_035280125.1 Gemmatimonadaceae bacterium
CGCACGCGAGCTGCACGACGAATTGGGGCAGGCGCTCACCGGTCTCAAGCTCGACCTCGCGTGGATGGAGCGGCGGCTCAGCCGGCACTCGCAGCCGGAGGTTGTTGATCGCTGTGATAGCATCCTCGGCCGACTGGACGACGTCATGATCGCCGTACGACGGATAATCACGGAGCTTCGACCGAGTGTCCTCGATCAGCTGGGTCTCGCCGACGCCATTGAATGGCAGGCGCAGGATTTTGCCGCGCGCACCGGCCTCGAGCTGGAGCTCGACATTCATTCCCCCGGAGCCTCGCCCTCGGGTCCGATTGCCTCGGCTGTCTTTCGCATGCTTCAGGAAGCGCTGACCAATGTTGCGAAACACGCCAAGGCGACGCGTGTTCGCGTGGCGCTGCACATTGAAGGGGACATCTTGTCGCTCGATATCACCGACGACGGCCGCGGCATCACGCGTGACGAGATGCGCGGGTCGCATTCACTGGGGTTGCTCGGTTTACGCGAGCGAGCGATCGCGCTCGGTGGATCCGTCAATGTGTTCAGCGAGAATACATCCGGAACCACCGTGGCGCTCCGCTTACCACTTCAGCCAACACCACTCCTGGCGAACGCGGAGCCGGCTGCATCATGATTCGCATTTTGATCGTGGATGATCACCCGATCGTTCGCGCCGGGCTGCGACGAATCGCCGAGGACGATCGAGGCATCGTTGTCACCGCGGAAGCGCCAAGCGGCGAGGAGGCGCTGGCCGCTCTCGCGCAGTACGTCGCGGACGTCGTCTTGCTCGACGTCTCGATGCCCGGATCGCCGTTCACGGAAACCTTGCGTCGATTGCGCGAAACGCACCCAACCGTGCGGGTCCTCGTGCTCAGCGCCCATCCTGAGGACCAGTGGGCAGTCCGCGCGCTGCGCGGAGGCGCATCTGGATACCTAACGAAGGATCATTCTCCTGAACAACTGCTGGATGCGATCCGTCGCGTGCATCGGGGTGGGCGCTATGTGAGTCCATCGCTGGCCGAAAAGCTGGCCGCTCAGCTCGGACAGGATTTCGTCGGCGCACCGCACGAGCAACTCTCCGATCGCGAGTTCGATGTACTGCGCGGCCTCGGCACTGGCCGGACGGTAAAAGAAGTCGCCGAGGCGCTCGGCTTGTCGCCGAAGACCGTGAGCACCTATCGCACGCGGTTGATGGAGAAGATGGGCTTTGCGACGAACGCCGATCTGGTGCGGTATTCGGCCGAGCACGGCCTCATCGAGTTCCCGGCAGGCGAGAGCTTGAGCTAGATATCGCTAATCATCACTTGCCTCTCTCGGTGGCATCGGTAAGTTGATGCTCAACACCGGGCTCGAGGTGTGAATGCGTGTCGGGCTGCTCGCGGGAGTGTGCGTCGCGCTGACCCAGGCTCTGGTCGCGCAGCCGCCGCGGGATAGTGCGGCGACGCTCGTCGGGCGGATTCTCGACGCGACAGACACTGGAGCCGTCGCCAATGCAGACGTGCGCATTGGCGGCACGAACCTGATCGCCCGCTCCGATGGGCGCGGGCGTTTTCGCTTGACCGGCGTCCCCGCGGGTCGCCGCGAAATCGAGGTTCGTTATTTCAGATATTCGCCGAGGAAGGATACGGTGTTGTTCGTCGCGGGCGACTCGCTGCGGCTGGACATCTACCTGAAGCGGTTGCCGCAGCTCTTATCGGAGCTCGTCGTTCATGGCCGCGCGTTTCGCGTGCCGCATGGGTTTGAGTCCGTCTACGAACGCGGATCGCGAGGGTGGGGAACGTTCATCACCCGCGAACAGATCGACTCGGTTGGGCCAAAGGACGTGAAGACATTGTTCGAGGGTATCAAGGGTGTCGTTGTCGGCCAGGACGGCGTCTACTTCAACAGATGCTATGGGAATCCCGTCATGTGGGGTGAGTACGCGGAGCTATGGTTCGACGGCCAGCGCGTGACGAATTTCGAGACCTCTCAGGATCCTAGAGATCCGCGTATGATGAACGCCTTCCTGGAAACGCTCCCGCCGAGCGAGATCCAAGCCATCGAGGTCTACACCAGCTCGGTCAACATTCCGGCGGAATTTACCTCCGGCGGTAGCCCTTGCGCCGTGATCGCCATCTGGCGCAAACACGGGACCTAACGAGTCGTGACGGCGCGCTCGATGGCGGCGACGAGCTGCTCGCCACGGAGCGGCCTTCTGAGATGCGCGGCCGCCGCCGGCCGCGAAGTATCGATCCAGCGCCTCCGGTTCGTCGTCCGCGGAATAAACGACCGTCGGGAAGCGAACGCCGCGCTCCATCAGTTGGTGCTACGACAATCGGCC
>DATEGN010000221.1:0-3787 GCA_035280125.1 Gemmatimonadaceae bacterium
GCGAGTTGCTGGTCGAGGAGGATTGGTTGGAACGTGACGAGGACGATGAGGACGATGAGTTACTCTGAGAACCGCCGCCCTGCTGCTCGCGCTGTTGCTCGGCTTTTTCTCGCGCCAAACGCTCGAGCTGTCGCGCTGCCTCCTCCGCCTCCTGAGCCATCTCGCGCTGCGACGCGCCGCCTGACGAACCGGACGCGCCCATGCGCCCCAGACTGTCCGCCTTCCGCTGCGCCCGCTCGTTCTCCTGCTGCAGCCGTGCCGCGAGACGCTTCAGTTTGTCCGCGGTCGCGTCGATCTGCTGATCGGCTTCCTGCTGCTGCTCGCGACCGCGCTGCACGCTCTCGTATTGGTTTCGCAACTTGTCACGATTGAGCTCGAAGAGGTCCGCAAGATCCTGCGCTCGTTGCGAGCTCGCTCCGCCACCGCTACTCTCGCCGCCCATGCTGACGCGAATGTTGCGAAACACGGCCTCGGCCCGTTGCAGCTGTTGAAGCGCGCGTTGCTCCGGCGCGAGGGCCGTCTGCGCATTGCCGTCGGCGAGTTGCTTCTCCGCCGTGTCCATGATCGGCGTCGCCTTGTTCAAGAGCTCGGCGATCTTCGCAAAATTGCTATCGCGTGCCGCTATGCCGCGACCGACGATGCGGCGCGCGAGCTCCTCTGTTTGGCCACGCAGCTTCTGCTGCGAGACGCGCAGCGTCGACAGATCCTCCTGAAGATCCTTCGCTTGCTTCGCGGCCTTGTCGCGCAGCGTGTTGAACGTGCCGGCGATGATCTGTCGCTCCTGCTCTGACAACTGTCCCGCATCGTCGTTTCCGCCGCCACCGCCACCACCGCCACCCTGATCCTGCTTGTATTCCTGATCGAACGGACGGACCTGGAGGAAGTAGATGTCGGTCGTCGCTGTCTTCGCGCCGCTCACCGCGTCATTGTCGGTCGCGCGAGCGTAGTACGACACTACGTCGCCAGGCTGGAGCTTGAAGTCCTCGAGCGAGAAGGTATGTCCGGCCGTCATTTGGGGCGTGCGACGCGTCGCGTTGTACAGCGGCTCCGTCTTCTCGGTGCCGCCATTCACGGAATACACCAGTTCGAGCTTTTGCACTCCGTAATCGTCGTCGGCCTGCACTTCAGCGTAGACCTCGTCCACGTTGAGCACTTTCTGATCGCGCCCCGGCTTGGTGAACATGATCGTAGGCGGTCGGTCGGGCAGCGCGTCGACGGTGTAATCGAGCGAGCCTGGAAAAATCCGGCCGTCCTGTGCCTTGAGCTCGACCTTGTAGAACCCCGGTGCGTCCACGCGCAGTGTGCCGCCAAGTGTGCCGTCCGTTTGTGGGGCGAGTTGGATCGTATCATTCTGCTCGCCACGCTCGACGATCAAGCGTCCGCCACTTGCCGGCACGGTGGTGGTTACACGGACCCGAACCTGCGTGCCCTTCACCGCGGCAATATCGCCGCCCTCGTCCACAGCTTGCGGTGCCATCCCAGTGTACGACGGGAAGCGATACTCGAGCCCGAGCTTCTTCGTGTACGGGACGTCCTTGACCTCGACGTGATAGGCCGGCGAGCGCACGCCATTCGATTCAATGACGTAGTCCAGAGGCGCCGCAATGTCGAACAGCCGGAACGTGTAGCGGCCGGCAAACTTCCCGGTGCTGTCGAGCGCCATCGTCAGGCGCTGCCAGGTCGTCGAATCCTTCTGCCTGACCAGCAGGTCGACTTCGTCCGACTGGAATCCGCGCAACCGCGCGGCAACGAGCAAATCCCCGCCACGGGCGATGGTCACGTTCCCCGGCTCGGCGCTGATCGCGTAAGCCTCCGCCGTGCGCTCATGGTCCCACGGCACGAGCATGAGACCCATTCCATGACGAAGCGCCGATGGGCCGAGCACCGTGACGAGCAAGGCGATTCCGGCGACACCGGCGAGAATCCCTGCCGTGACGTTCAGCTCGCGCTCGTCGACGTGGCGTCCGTCATCGATCGTGTGGACACGCTCGAGCGCGGTTCGCGTCAGGTGCGACAGCAGCGTGCTCGAGACTGGCCGGCGTGCACGCACTGCGTCTGCTTTGTCACGCGCTGTTTCGAGCTCCTGAAGCTCCACCGCGGTGAGTACCGCCGCATCGAGCGACGGCGCATGCTCTTCGAGGTAGAGCGCCACGCGTCGATCGCTCGGGCGCCGCATCGGCAGCAGCGGCACCACGACAAACACGATGGCGAGCGCGGCAACGATGAAGAGCACGATGACCCGCGCGACGAGCAGTGCCGTGTGCCCATAGTGCAGCTTGTCGAGAACGAGCGCCGAACCGGCCAGCAGCACGAACGCTGCCGCGATGACGATGCTGGCTCCGCGGAGCGCCCGCTTCAGCCGCCATCGGTCACGCACGCCGTGGACGACACCCGTTAGGCGCGCGCCATCGCTTGGGAGATGATGTGTGGATTCCATGTCGTTGTTCTCCCGTAGTTGGTTGCTGGCAGTTGGTTGTCGGTACCTGCCAACGACCAATCACCGCTCACCAATCACGCATTCCGTCTCGACAACCGATTCGACATCAACGTTTCCGTCGCCAACAGCACGCCGGCGAGCGCGAGTAGATACCACCAGATCGTTTGCCGCCGCTCCGTATCTTCACGTGTCGGCGCGTCGGCGGTGATCGCACCGGCGGCGGCAGCAGCGCCACCACCGGCCAGAACCGAAGTCTTCAGCTCCTCAGGATCGATGCGTGCAAGATTCGCTTCCGCTGGGTCGAGATTCACCGCGAGGCGTTGACCCATGCCGCGTGCCGCACCCTCCGGACGGATCTCGTAAAAGCCCTGCTCGTGCAGCGGTATCAGCCCTTCATTTGACGATGGCAATCGCGTCTTGGCACCCGAGGGCGCCTCGACGACAGTGGGCGCCTGTGCCGCCGCGCGATTCCCGGTCAGCTCGGCGTGACGAGACAGATCCAGCACTTCGCCGACCGTGAACCAGGGTCGCGCGCCGCTATAACGACCCGCGTACTTGGCGACTTGCTGAACGAATGGGAGGAAGACCGGCTGCAGCGCAAGATCGTTCCAGTAACTGTCGAGCGTCGACGCCCAGACCAACACCTTTCCTCGGCCGACGCGATGCTCGACGAGCGCGGGAGCGCCATCGTCGAAGCGAGCCAGTACATGCGAGCCGGAGGCCGTGTCGGCCACGCCAGCAGGACGTCGAGCCCCAGTGCTGGTATCAGCTCGCACCGTTAGGCGGCGATAGCGAAGAAAGCGCGCCGTCGCAAAGTCGCCCGAACGCGGTGCATTGAAGACGTCGAACACGGGATGATCGTAGTCGATCCAGGCGAGGGTGCCACCGGCTTCTCCCGCACGATCGATGACCGGCCCGATGGGACCGGGGAGGTCGCTCGCCCACTCTCCCTGCCAGGCATTGGAAGACAGCTGGTCGCCCGCGACAATCAACACGCCGCCGCCGTTGTTGATGAAGTCACGCAATCGCGCCGCACCATCACCGGCCGGAGGCGGCACCTCGTCGAAAATGATGAGCGAACGTCCATCGACGTCCGCCGGTGCGAGACCCCCCGTTTTTCTCACATCGACGCGGAATGACGGCCGGTCGCCGATCGCGAGTGCGCGCGCCAGATATAGGCTTTGATTCGCGCGCGGCGTGGATGGTTCCACCACGAGCACCGAAACGCCCGCTTCTGGTGCGATCGTGAAGTAATAACGATCGTCTGTTGCGAGTTGATCACCGCGAGCGCTCGCCGTTGGAACGGCGAAGCGTACAAGTCCGGTCGACGTACCACTCGGAATCGCGATC
>DATEGN010000222.1:0-13861 GCA_035280125.1 Gemmatimonadaceae bacterium
CTTTACGCAAGGGGCCGCCCTTCAGTTGGATAGAATGTCCCGCTGGTCTTCGCCATCTCGACCAGGACGTCTGCAGGGACAAACCGTGGTGGATAACGGTTGTTCAATTCTTGAAGCTGGCGAACGATCGTCGCCGCGCCAAGAGTGTCAACATATCTGAATGGGCCGCCCCGGAACGGCGGAAATCCAATGCCGAATACGGCGCCGACGTCGCCGTCGCGCACGGTGCGAAGAATGCCCTCCTGAAGGCACAGGGCCGCCTCGTTCACCATCGCCAGCACGCACCGCCTGACGATCTCCTCCGCCGGAATGTCCACGTGCTGGCCGGCGCTCGCGCGGGCACCCGCGCCGATGATCTGATAGATCGAGCTATCGACGTCTCCCTTTTTGCCTCGCTCGTCGTACTTGTAGAAGCCGGAGCGACCCTTTCGTCCGAGCCGGCCAGCAGTGACGACACGACGCATGGCTTCCGATGGAGTCATGCGAATGCCGAGGGCATCCGCGAGCACCAGACCAACCTTTCCGCCAACATCAATGCCCACTTCGTCGAGGAGCGTGATCGGACCGACCGGGAACCCGAAGTCGACGAGCGCCTTATCGATCACGTCGATCGCGGCACCTTCGTCGAGCAGACGTCCCGCTTCGTTCATGTACGCGGACAGTGTTCGCGTCGTGTAGAAGCCGGGACCGTCGTTCACGACGATGACCGTTTTACCCAGCTGCTTGCCGTACGCCACCGCCGTCACCGTTGCTTCCTTGGTCGTACGCTGCGTCGCGATGACCTCGAGCAAAGGCATCTTCGGAACGGGGGAGAAGAAATGCATTCCGAGCACCTGTTCCGGGCGCTTCGAGGCTTCCGCGATTCGGGTGATCGGAATGGTACTGGTATTCGACGCGTAGATCGCGTCGTCAGGCAGGAGTGGCTCGACCTCACGAAGCACCCGATGCTTGAGATCGAGATCCTCGAACACCGCTTCGATCACGAGGTCCACATTGCCAAAGCCGGTGTACTCGGTCGTGCCGCCGGTCAGCGTGATCATGTCGTCGAACTGCTGACGTGTGATCTGTTTCTTCTGATAGCGCTCCTTCACCACCTCGCGCACCGCGGCAATCCCCTTGCCGACGCGCGCCGTGTCGGTATCCTTCAGCCTAACGAGCGTGCCTTGCTGTACGGCGACGGACGTGATCCCGGCGCCCATGAACCCCGCGCCAAGAACGCCGAGCTTGTCCACTGGGTGAGCCGCCGGCACCGGCGCCGAAACGCCCGCATCCTTCTTGAGCGAATTCGTCGCGAAGAACAGGAAGATGAGTTGACGCGAGACCTCCGTCATCGCCAGCTCGCCGAAGCGGCGTGATTCCTCCTGGAGTCCCGCATCGACATCCTTTTCGTAGCCGATTCGGACAACATCGAGCGCGGCGAGGGGAGCGGGGTATTGTCCGTGCGTCTGCGCCAGCACGCTCTGTCGTGCCTTCTTGAACACCAGCGATCGGCCAAAACGATTTCGCTCGATGAGCAATCCTTCGGCGCCACGCTCGCTGCGGCCGCTCGAGCGTTGTCTCGTGCCTGCCGACAGCTCACGCGCGCGTTGCACGGCGACGTCGCGCAGAATCGCCGGATGCACCACTTCGTCGACCAGTCCCATTTTCTGCGCCTTCTTGGGCCGCACGTTCCTGCCACGCAGAATCATGTCGAGCGCGTTAGGGAGCCCGATGAGCCGCGGAAGACGCTGTGTACCGCCCGTCCCCGGAATGAGCCCGAGTTGCACCTCAGGTAATCCGAGCACGGTTTTGGGATGCTCTGTCGCGATACGCCAGGCGCAGGCGAGAACGGTCTCCAGTCCGCCGCCGAGACAGGCCCCATGGATGGCCGCGACGACTGGCACCCGGAGTCGCTCGAGACGCGAAAGCAGCTTCTGTCCCGTGTAGCTCGCCTGCTCGGCCTCTTCGGCAGTCTTGAATTCGAGAAACTGCTCGATATCGGCGCCGGCGATGAAGTTGTCCGCCTTGCCCGAGATCAAGACCGCGGCGCCAATCGACGAATCGCGTTCGAGCTCGTCGAACACGACACGCATCTCCTCGGCGAGCGAGAGACTGAGTGTATTGACGGGCGCGCCGGCGACGTCGAGAGAGAGTATGGCGACGCCGGTGTCACGCGAAACAGTGAGTGATTGCATGGTTCAAAGGTGCTGCCCCTAGCCCTTCCTTTCCACCACCATGGCGTGCCCCATTCCACCGGCAGCGCAGACCGTCATCAGTCCAAACTGCCCATCGCGGCGCCGGAGCTCGTTGACGAGCGTCGTTAGGATACGGCCTCCCGTTGCACCGAACGGGTGGCCGATCGAGATCGAACCACCCATCACGTTGAGACGGTCCAGATCGACCTCGCCGACCGGTGTCGAGAACCCGGCACGACGTGCCCACTCCGGTGACACGAATCCTTCCAGATTGCTGAGCACCTGCGCCGCGAATGCCTCGTGCATCTCCACGAGATCCATGTCGGCGAGCGCGAGACCCGCGCGCTTCAAGGCGACCGGAGCGGCGAGGACGGGCCCCATGAGCAGCTGCTCACCAGGATCGAGCGCCGCGTACGCGTACGATCGAATGTACGCGAGCGGCTCGTAGCCTAACGACTCGGCACGCTCCTCGCTCATCAGCAGCACGGCGCTCGCGCCATCGGTCAATGGCGACGAGTTGCCCGCCGTTACCGTGCCGTATTTGCGATCGAAGACGGGCCTGAGCGCGGTAAGTTGCTCGAGCGACGAATCGGTGCGTATCCCGTTATCCGACGACAGTGCCTTCTCGAACTTCGGCGGCAGATACACCGGCACGATCTCGGCCGTTAGGCGACAGTCGCGCGTCCCCGCCGCGGCGAGCTCGTGCGAGCGCAGCGCGAACTCGTCCTGCGCTACGCGCGAGATGTGATTGATCTTCGCCATCTTCTCGGCCGACTCACCCATCGACTCACCGGTGGTCGGCTCCGCGATCGCCGGCGTGATCGGCACAAGGTCCTTCGGCCGGAACGAACCGATGATCTTCAATCGCTGCGCCGGACTCTTCGCGCGACTCAGGGCGACGAGTTTCTCCGACATGCCACGTGAATGGAGAATCGGCACGTTCGAGAGCGATTCCGCGCCGCCCGCGATAACCACGTCATGATGTCCGAGTACGATCTGATCGGCCGCGTCGGTGATTGCCTGATTCGCCGATGCGCAGGCACGGCTGACCGTGTACGCTTCCGTGGCTTTCGGCAGCACCGGCATCAGCGCGATCTCGCGTGCGATATTCGGTGCGATCACGGACGGTACGACGGTCCCGTATACCACCGCGTCGACGTTCTTTCCGTCGAGATTCGCGCGCTGCAGAAGCTCCGCGACTGCGAACTTGCCGAGCTCGATCGCCGTGAAATCCTTGAGCGCCGTCCCAGCCTTCGCAAACGGTGTACGTACACCGGCCACGACCGCGACGCGGCGCCCATTCGTTCCGAGCGTTGCCATACTCGGAAGTTAGGTCGAGATGGAAGTCGCCACTAGCGGTCGGAGAATTTACGGGACCATTCTGATAAGCTTCGGAACCAAGCCACCGCCAGCGCATCCTCCTACTTCGGAGTGGACGATCTGACACTCGCCGCCGCCGTGCGCGCGCAATCACCAGTCGAGGAACGACGTCAGCAGATCACGGCGCTCGCGCGCGACGAGTTCGATTTGCTCGTCGTCGGTGGCGGCATCACCGGCTGTGGTATTGCGCGCGATGCCGCCCTGCGCGGACTGCGTGTGGCGCTGATCGAGAAGGATGACTTTGCAAGCGGCACGTCGAGCCGATCATCGAGGCTCGTCCACGGCGGCCTGCGCTACCTCGAGCATGGGTTTCTCCACCTCGTGTTCGAAGCGAGCGCCGAGCGCAGGAGGCTGCTGCGATTGGCGCCTCATCTCGTACGGCCTCTGGAGTTTCTTTGGCCGGTGTACGCGGGTGCGCGCGTTCCGCAGTGGAAGCTCGCCGCTGGCCTCACGCTGTATGACGCGCTTGCGCTCTTTCGTAACGTTGGATCACATCGCCGCCTCAGTGTTCGCCAGATCACCACACGCGAACCAGGGCTGAAGCGTGACGGCCTTGTTGGTGGCGCGCGGTACTTCGATGCATCGACGGATGATGCGCGCCTAACGCTTGCCAATGCCATCGGCGCACGCGACGCCGGCGCCGTTGTGCTCAACCACGCGCGTGTCACGGAGCTGCTCGTCGAAAACGACGCGCACCGAGGAGCGCGAGTCCACGACGCGTTGGGCGATGCGCAAATCGAGGTCCGTGCAAAGGTCATCGCCAACGCGACCGGCCCCTGGAGCGATGAGCTGCAGCGGCTCGGCGCCCAAACGGCGGCCGCGCGGTCCGAGGTGCGCGGCAGTAAGGGCGTACACATCGCTGTTGCGCGCGAACGGGTGGATAACCACGGCGCCCTCACGCTGCTCGCACCCAACGACCAGCGTGTGATGTTCATCCTTCCCGCGGGGCGACTGACGATCATTGGCACGACGGACACGTTCACCGACGCGCACCCCGACGAGGTGCGCGCCAACGCGGCCGACGTCACCTACTTGCTCGAGGCGGCGAACACCTTCTTCCCTTCCGCGCGCCTTACGAGCGCGGACGTTGTGAGCGCGTGGGCTGGCATTCGGCCATTGATCGCGGCCGGTGTCGAGAACGCGGATCCGAGTAATGCGTCTCGCGAGCACGCAATATCGAGCAGCGCAAACGGCATCGTCAGCATCACTGGCGGCAAGCTCACCACGTATCGTGTCATGGCCGCCGAGGTCGTGGATGTTGTCGCGTCGCGACTGGCCAAAGGCGTAATGCGTCGGCCGCCGACGAGGAACGCCTCGCTTCCTGGCGGTGATCTCGCGTACATCGCCGAAGCAATCGCTGCCGCCGAACGCGCGACCGCGGACTCGGAATTGGCAAATCACCTCGTGCGGTCATACGGCAGCCGCTGGTCTGCCGTGGCCGACGAGATTGCGAGGTCGGGCGGCTCGGAGCGGCTGGCTGGCCTGCCATACACGATCGGCGAAATGCGCTACGGCGTACGATGCGAGATGGCGTACACTCTCGCGGATCTTCTGCTGCGACGAACGCATCTTGCGTTCGAGACGCGTGATCACGGAATGCAGAGCGCGGAGCAGGTGGCGCGCGCGGTCGCCGATCTCCTCTCATGGAACGAACGCGACATCACGGCAGCCGTGGACGCCTACGCGCGTGACGTGCAACGGATCTTCTCGATCGAGCCGTAGCGACGCCGGTCGTTCGCAGCGAAGCGAGTGGGTTGCCAACGCGCCGTGCCGCGCGTCGTTGAATAACCCGTCCACGCGCGATGTCACTACCTGCCCTCGACATTCCACCGGTTGCTACACGCCGTCCGGAGCGGCCCGACCAGACCACCGCGTGGCACGCGCGGGCTCCCTACATCGTCGTCGTCGTGATCGCGCTGATTGCTGGCTGCGTTGCCGTCGACAGCCTGCCCGTTGGCGGATTCTACGACGACGCATTCTACGTTCTCCTCGGCAAGTCGATCGCCACCGGACATGGCTATCGCAACTTGAACCTTCCCGGAACGCCGTTCGCGACGCACTACCCGCCCGGCTATCCCCTGTTCCTGGCGCTGCTCTGGTGGGTCGCACCGTCGTTCCCCGGAAATGTTCTGCTGTTCAAACTCGCTAACGTGGCCTTCCTCGCCGTTGCCGCCGCGTTCGCCTATCGACTCGGTCGTGAACGAATGCAGCTTGGCGTAACCGCGGCGCTCATTGCCGTCGTTGCCGGCACGGCGACAACTCCGGCGTTGTACTTGAGCAGCATGGTGTTGTCGGAAACGATGTTCCTCGCGCTTGTGCTACCCTTCCTTCTTTGGGCGGAGTCGCGCTTGGCGCAGGCAGAGACCAGTCCTCGTACGGCGATCTTGCTTGGCGTCGGTGCGGGGTTTCTCTTCCTCGTTCGATCACAGGCCATCGCGCTCGTGGTCGCCGTCACGATCGTGTATGCCGTGCGCCGCCGCTGGCGGGGCGCCGCGATGACCGCAGGCGCCGCGGCGATGATTGCGCTGCCGTGGCTCGTATGGGTGGCAGCCCACGATGGCGACATTCCATCTCTCATGCGCGGAGATTACGGCTCCTACTTTGGTTGGTACGTCGACGGAATCCGGGAGCATGGCGCCGGGATCCTGCTCGGAACCTTGCGCCGCACGTTGTCGGACATGTTCCAGCTCGTCGCGCAACGCCTCAGGCCGCCTTCGCTCCCGCTGCTCAGCGGCATTTCCTCGTTATGTGTGCTCTTGCTCGCCATCTGCGGAGCCACTCGACTCGCTCGACGTGCGCCGGTGACACTCACTTTCATCGGTGCGTACCTGGCAATTGCCGCACTGTGGCCCTTCCCGCCTACCCGCTTTTTGCTCGGGATCTGGGTGATCCTCATGCTGCTGCTTGCGTCGGGCGCCCAGATGCTCGTCAATGATCGGTCGCCAAACGTATTCTGGCATCGGCCGCGAGTGCGCCTAACGGTGCAGCTGGTGGGCGGTCTCGTCGCCGCAATGCTCATCACCGGAGCCGTCGCGTACAACATACGTGGCTTTATGCATCGAACGTGGGCCGTAACCGAAGAAGCGAGCTGGCGTTGGATCGCACCCAAAGTCGCTTGGGTTCGCGCGAGCACAGACACGTCGGCGGTGATCGCGAGCGATCATGACGAGGGAGCGATCTTTCTTTATACTGGCCGCCGGGCGGTGCCCGTCACGACGTTCACCGCAGGCGAGTACGTCGAGCCGCGGTCGATCGCGACCGACTCGCTGGTGTTGCGCTGGTTGGCGTTGCGCTTCAAGGCGGACTACGTCCTCCTGTCATCGAGTCGCCTGCGCCCGGCAGCCGCCTCGATCAGCCGGGGCATGCTTCCACTCGAAGACGGCGTCCATCAGATCGTTCCCTGGGCGTTCGCAACGCGTCCAGCTGCTAGTCCCCTCTCATCGCGATGAGCGGATCCACGCGCGCCGCGCGCCGGGCCGGGACATAGCTCGCAAGCGCCGCAACAGCGAGCAACAGAAAGAGCACGACCGCGAACGTCAGCGGATCGAGTGCGCTCACTCCGAACAACAGTGTCTCCAACACGCGGGTCATGAGAAGTGCCGCGGCGATGCCGAGCAGCACTCCGCCGCCGGTGAGCAGCAGCCCCTGCCTAACGACCATCGCCGCTATGCGCTGCCCGCTTGCACCGAGCGCAACGCGAACGCCCAACTCGTGCATGCGCTGACTCACCGCATACGCGATCACACCGTAGAGACCAACGGCGGCGAGCGTCAGCGCCACGAGTGCAAAGATGCCGACGAGCGTCGCGTAGAAGCGCTGCGGGCCAATCGACGCGCTCACGTAGTCCTCGAGTGTTCGCACTGAAAAGACCGGAAGCTCACGATCGATGTCCCGCACCGCGGTGTGTACCGGCCGCGTCAGGCTTGCGGGAGGCACACCGCTGAAGACAACGACACGCAGACTAGTGAGCGGAGCCTGTGCGTACGGGATGTACAGCAGCGGCGGTGTCTCCTGATCGAGCGCGCCCTGTTTCACATCGCCGACGACCCCAATGATCGTCCCGCCGCGACGGTCGCCGTCACGCGACCATCCCAGCTCCACGTAGTGGCCGAGCGGATCTTCGTTCGGGAAGAACCGGCGAACGAACTCGCGGCTGACGACAATCTGCTTCGGCGTCCCTGGTTGTGCTTCGCGTGTGAACACGTTCCCACGCTGGACGGGAATGCCCATCGCGCTGAAAAACTCCGGCGTCGCGGCGACGAGCTGTGTCGCCGGTTCATCGTTGGCAGGGACCGGCGGGCGGCCGTGCACGCGGAAACTCAGCGTAAAATCCGATCCGTCGAGCGGCAACGCCGATGCAATCCCAACCTGCTTTACGCCGGGAATTGCCCGCAGTCGCTCATCCAACGCGACGACGAAGTTTCGTTGAGCAGTGTCACTCGCGTAGCTTCGGTCCGGCAAGGAGACGCGAAACGTCAACACGTTTTCCGCGCGGAATCCCGGATCGATCGCGACCAGTCCCTGAAAGCTGCGGAGCAGCAGACCCGCACCAACGAGCAGTGTCACCGCCAATGCCACTTCCGCCACCACGATGCCACCCCGTGCTCGACCGGTGACATGCCGTATGCGCGCGCCGCGGCCGCCGGCGCGCAATGCCGACGCCAGGTCGCCGTCGAGCTGAAGCGCGGGCAGGAGTCCAAACACCACACCCGTTGCGAGCGTTATGACCGCCGTGATGCCTAACGCGGTGGCATCGAGGCGCGCGTCGGCGACGCGGGGAAGATTCGCGGGCGCGAGTCGCAAGAAGACTTTCATCCCCCAGCTTGCGAGAACGAGACCAGCCGTCCCGCCTATCACCGCAAGCAGTATGCTCTCGGTGACGAGCTGCCTGACGAGTCGCGATGTGCCGGCGCCCAGCGCGGTGCGAATCGCCATCTCCCCCTCACGACCCGTTGCGCGAACGAGGAAGAGGTTCGCAACGTTCGCGCACGCAATGAGCAGCACGAATGCGACGGCGCCCATGACGACGAGCAGCGGACGCTGTATGTCGCCGACAATTGCCGATTGCAAAGGCACTGCTTGCATCGTGAGCGTCTTGTAGTTGTCTGGGAACCGTTGCGCGATTGCGGTGCCAATCTGCGACAGGTCGCGTGACGCCTGCTCGGGCGTCACGCCGCTCGCGAGACGGCCGATCATCTGTGTATAACGAGCCCCGCGATACGAATCACTCAGCTGCTGCGCGCTGAACACGAGTGGTACCCAGATTTCGGCCGAAAAGGGATAACCTCGCCCAGGCGGCGCGATTCCGATGACGATCACCTGTTCGCCATTGAGACGAATCGCGCGTCCGACAACGTTGGGGTCCGCGTTGAAGTCGCGCCGCCAGACAGCGTCACTGAGCATCGCCACCTTTGGCGCGCCCTCGCGATCCTCCCCGTCGGCGAATGCGCGACCGAGCTGCGGCGTCACTCCAATTACGTTGAACCAGTTCGCGCTCACCTGAACACCGACGAGCTGCTCGGGATCGGCGTTGTCGCGCACGAGATTCGTCGCCTGCCCCGTGTACATCGCGAGGCTCGCCATCGTTCGCGTTCGCGTCCGGAAGTCCTTCAGCTCTGGCGGCGATCCCGCATCCGGCGATCCGTTGTAGATGAATCGCAGACGCACCACCCGGTCCGGCTGCGAAAAGGGCAACGGACGGAGCAGTACGCCATCGACGACGCTGAAGATCGCCGTGTTCGCTCCGATGCCTAACGCGAGCGTCACCACGACCGTGAGGGTGAACGCCGGCGCCGACCGCAGTTTTCGCGCGGCATAGAGGATGTCCTGGCGGAGATCGCCCATGAATTCGCTCCTTCGGTACGCCGCTTCCGTGGAACGGTCGACGGCGGTGATGTAATGGCGCGCATCCTCGAGATCGCCGAACTGCCGCAACGCCTCGGCGCGTGCGGCATCGGCGCTCAAGCCAAGGGCACGCAGCTCGTCGACGCGCATGTCGATGTGGAAACGCAGCTCCTCGTCCACGTCGTCGACGATCTGGCGACGCGTTCGCCAGGGCAGCCGAAACAGACGCCGGCTCATGATGTCAGGCCGGCTCGAGCACCTTGAACACCGCCTCGGCGTATCGGCGCCAGGCCGACTCCTGCTCACGCAGCTTGCGCCTGCCGGTCGTCGTTAGGCGATAGAACCGCGCGCGGCGGTTGTTCTCCGAGAGTCCCCAGTTCGCCTCGACGCAGCCCGCGCGCTCGAGCCGGTGCAGTGCCTTGTACAATGGCGCGTCTTCGATCTCGATGACGCCGTTCGTGCGCTGCCGAATCCAGGCCGAGACGGCGTAACCGTGCATCTCGCCCCATTGGAGGGTGCGCAACACGAGCACGTCGAGGGTGCCCTGCAGAAGGTCGAGCGAATCGGTTGCCATTGGCTCCCCGTACTTGGTATGGGGAGTGTGGCTACGGGGCACGAGAATGTCAACAGCGGCGAGGTGCTAGGCGACTCGCACCGAACCCGAGCCACTCACAAATCGTCTGGCGTCGCGCTGTGAATCGTCGTGAGCTCCACAACCTTCAGCGTCCGCACCATCGTCGGCAGCCGGAGCTGCGTCACTTCGCCGACGGCCTTTCCCAACAACGCGCGCCCGATCGGCGACGCCATGGTCACGTGACCCTCCTCGAACTCGAGCGCGTCGCCGAACACGAGATAGTATGTCTCGCGCGCCTTCGTCCGCTGATCTTCGACGATCACCTTGGAGCCGAGCCCAACCCGATCCGCCGGAATCTGCGACGGATCGATCTGTGAGAGCTTGCTCAACCGCTGGCGAAGCTGGCCCAAGCGCGCCTGGACGAACTGTTGGCGCTCGAGCGCCGCCTTGTACTCCGAGTTCTCGCGCAAGTCGCCAAGCTCGACCGCGCGCCGAATCTCGCCGGGCAGCGTCACATTGAGCTCGTACTGCAGCTTCTCGACTTCCTCGCCAAGCTTTTGCTTGAGTGCCTCGATCATGTGCGTGTCGGGTCCAGTACAACAAAATGGAGCGCCCGACCATCAGGCCGGGCGCCTCACCGCAACGTATGCCTCGACAGACACTTCCGCAAATGGCGGACCCGTTGGCGCACACCTCGCCCCGTCACTGGCTAGCTTCGTCGAATGATCGAGATTCAGCGCTTTGGCGATGTCGAACGCGTTCGCCTTGCGAGTTGGGGCAGTCGAGTCGCGGGGATGGACGTGAGCGCCTACCTAGTTCACGGCGTCCTCGTCGACAGCGGCTTTCCGCACGCGCATCACGAGTTCAGTCGCTTCCTGGAGGAGCGGCCAATCGTCGGCGCGATGCTCACCCATTATCACGAGGACCACGCGGGAAACGCCGAGTTGCTCGCCGCGCACGGTATTCCCTTGGCAATGCACGACCTTACTCGCGGTCATCTCGAGGAAGCAACGAGAATCCGACTCTATCGACGGGTCGTGTGGGGAACACCTTCAAGGCTGACTTCAGAGCTGCGGGGATTTGCGTCTGAGTCTCCGCTGGAGTTCATCCACACGCCTGGTCATAGCATGGATCATCAGATCGTGTGGGATGCCGGCCGAGCAACCGTGTTCTCGGGTGACCTTTGGCTCGGCGTGCGCGCGACGGTCATGCACGCGAGCGAGGACCCCTACCGCATCCTGGAAAGCCTGCGCACCGTGCTGGCGCTCTCACCTGAGCGCATGTTCGACGCGCACCGCGGCCCGGTCCGCGACCCCGTCGCCGCGCTCAGCGCAAAAATTGGCTACCTGGAGGACACGATCGCCGCGATCGGTGCAAAGAAAGCCGCGGGTTGGAGTGACCGCGCGATCTTGCGCCGCGTCCTCGGCGGCGATGTGCCGGTCGCGATCGCGTCGGCGGGCGAATATTCGCGAATGAACTTTGTTCGTGCCGTGGCTCGCGTTCCTTGACTGTCATCTCGAGGCATGACACCCGTCCTACCGATGCATCGGCAGCATCGCCTCCGCGTGCTCCGCATCAGCAGGCTCGTGGCCGGTCTTGCGATATTCCTTCGTTAGGCGATCGAGCATCTCCTCACGACGATCGAACAGCCGCTTGAGCGGCCGAGGCGTGTGGCGGGCGTGCGCGTACGCCGTGAGTAGCGGCAGCGCCACCGTCGAGTCGAGATAGCACACGACGGCATCCGGCAATCGATCCGGATCGATCTTTCCCCAGCTCACCGCCTCCGCCGGAGTGGCACCCGACAGGCCGCCCGTATCAGGGCGTGCATCGGTAATCTGGAGGAAGTAGTCGTGTCCCTTCTCGTCGATGCCGAGCACTTCCTGAATCTGCGGCTCCGTTTGGAGCATGAAGTTCTTCGGGCTGCCGCCGCCGCAAATGAGTACGGCCGACCGTCCCCCATGTCCTTTTTTCGCGCCGCGCTTTGCATCGAGTACGATCGATGCCGTCTCGTTCACGTCCAGGTTCGGATCGATGACGCAGCGGTTTCCGTCCAGCGCGAGAGCGGCGATGTTCATCCCGATCGATGAATCGCCGGGGGACGACGTGTAGATCGGTACGCCTGCCGTATACGCGGCCGAGAGCAGCGATTTTTGTCCGATGCCTAACGCCTTCTCGCGCTCACGAACGTATTTGCCACACAAGTGATGGAACTCGGCGCTCGACATCGAGCGTTGGAATTCTCCTCCCTGGATGATCGTCCTGAAAAAAGCGTCTGTCGAAAGCAGGACGTCGTAGTCGAAGAAGATGTCGTAAATACGAACGACACCTTCCTCGCGGAGCACGACGTCGGACTCCTGCGCATTGCCGCGGTGCATCGCGAGGCCGAGACCGAAGTGGGTGTCGTGATACAGATTCGCACCTGTCGAGATGATCCAATCGACGAAGCCACTCTCGATCAGCGGAATGATCGCCGCCATGCCTAGCCCGGCGGGAGTCAAGGCTCCAGTGAGCGACATTCCCACAGTTACATCGGCATCCAGCATTTTCTGGGTGAAGAGCTGACAGGCTTCGCGCAAACGCGCGGCATTGTAGGCGAGGAACGTTCCATCGATCAGATCGGCGACACGCTCGCTGCCATCGATACGGCGTGGATCGATCCGATCGCCGCGCAGAAACCGGCTCGCCTCGTGCGCCGTGTGTCGCTCGCCCGACCGTTCACGCTCCTCGGCCGCGCGCTTCTGTGCCGCTTTTGGACCCGCCGCGGAGGCGCGCGACGCTTTTTTCGTTCCGTGTCGTGACGCCTTGAACCCGCCGCGCTCGCGCTGCCGGCCATTTCGGCGCGAGTTGTCGTCCTTCTTTTTCTTCGCCATTGCTCGCTCGCGATTCAACCTTGCTAAATATTGCGTCCGGCCTCGCGCGCCGCTTTCGTCGCGACTTCGCGCGGAAGGATCGCCCGCTGCTGTGATTCGTACGCCTCGACGACGGCCGAACACGCCTCGTGGGGATCGTCCGTGAGCAGGATGAGATTCAAGTCGCCCGGCGAGATCTTGCGCTCGCCCAGCACGCGGGACTGTAGCCAGCGAACCAATCCGGCCCAGTAGTGACGCCCGAACATGATCACCGGGAATTGATAGATCTTCCCCGTCTGAATCAGTGTCAGGGCCTCGAAGGCCTCGTCGAGCGTACCGAAACCGCCCGGAAAGATGATGAAGGCGTTTGAGTACTTGATGAACATCGTCTTCCGCACAAAGAAATAGCGGAAGTTGATCAGCGTATCGACGTACGGATTCGCCCCTTGCTCGAATGGCAGCTCGATGTTGCAGCCGATGGAGCGACCCCCCGCGATGCGCGCGCCCTTGTTGGCGGCCTCCATGATCCCTGGCCCAGCGCCGGTGATGATCGCGAATCCCTGCTCCGCGAGCAGCCGCGCCGTCTCCTGCGCCGCCTGATACTGCGGATCATCGGGGTGGGTACGCGCCGAACCGAAGATCGTGACGCCTTTCGTCACCGTCGCGAGCGTGTCGAACCCCTCGATGAACTCGGCCATGATGCGCATCACGCGCCACGGATCGGTCCTCGTGAAATCCGCGACGTCGGAGGGCGTCTGGAGCAACTTCTCGTCTTCGGTAACCGGGCCGACGAAGCTGCGAATCGAATCGTCGACGATGCGGGTCGCTCCCGATGCGCGCGCCGCAGTCCGCTCGGATGGGGGCGTTCGGCCGGCTGCTCGGTGACCCGCCTCGGTCCGCTCGCGAAAATACTCTTGCGCCTCGAGGGCTGCCTGGGCGAGGAGTTGGGGGTCGGATCGCTTCCCCGTCGCGGTACGCGGTGACCGGCGCCGAGCTCGCGGCTTGCTCCGTCGATCATCCCCAGCGTCCCCGTCGTTATT
>DATEGN010000223.1:0-14870 GCA_035280125.1 Gemmatimonadaceae bacterium
CACGATCGCCAAAGGACGTGTCAAGGCGATCGACACGAGCGTCGCGGACAAGGCGCCGGGTGTTATCAAAATACTCACGCCGTTCAACGCACCGCGACTGCCCGGCGCACCGGTGCCGGGGCCCCGCGCGGGCAACGGGGAACGGGCACCGGGAAGCGGGGGGCAGAGCTCCGGAGCGCAAGGCTCGACCGCGCGCGGACCCCTAACGATGCGCGTGCCGACGCTGCTCCAGGATGACGTCGTGCGTTACAATGGCCAGCCGATTGGCGTGGTCGTCGCCGACACCTTCGAGCATGCACGAGAAGCCGTGGATCTGGTGCGCGTCACGTACGAGAGTGAGCGCCCCGTGCTCGACTGGAACAAAGCGCCGACGAACCCACCGGAGGACGTGCACCCGTTAGGCGGTGAGCGCGCCGTTCGACGAGGCAACGTGGAGCAGGGCCTCGCCGGCGCCGCCGTGACTCTCGACCAGACATATGTCACGCCACTCGAGAACCACAATCCGATGGAGGTACACAGCACCATCGCTCAGTGGGACGGCGATTCGCTGACACTGTACGAGTCGACGCAGGGCATCACCAGCGTTCGCAACTCCGTGGCGCGATATCTCGGGCTCACACCGGACAAGGTGCGCGTCATTGCGTATTTCACCGGTGGGGGGTTCGGCAGCAAAGGCGGGCCGTGGTCGCACGAGGCGCTGACGGCGATGGCCGCTCGCGAAGCTGGTCGTCCCGTCAAGCTCGTTCTCACACGACGGCAGATGTTCGGTCCGGTGGGCGGACGTCCACGCACCGAGCAGCGCGTCACGTTAGGCGCGACGCGCGACGGGACGCTCACCGCGACGCGCCACCGCAGCAAATCGACGACATCCACGATCGAAGACTGGGTCGAACCGGCGACCAATCAGACCCGCTTGTTGTACGAGTGTCCGAACGTCGAAACGATTTATGATCTCGTGCGCGTCAACGTCGGCTCGCCAACTTTTATGCGGGCTCCCGGTGAGTCGACGGGAACATTCGCCCTCGAATGCGCGATGGACGAGCTCGCGTACGAGCTGAAAATGGATCCGCTCGCACTGCGGCTGAAGAATTACGCGGAGAAGGATCCGGAGAATGGCCGCCCGTGGTCGAGCAAAGGTCTGCGCGAATGCTACGACTCGGCATCGCAGCGATTCGGCTGGAGCAAGCGAAGCCCGCAGCCGCATTCGATGCGTGACGGGCGATGGCTCGTCGGCTGGGGCATGGCGACGGCGACCTATCCCGCGCGTCGCGCGCCCGCCGGCGCGACTGCACGCATGTTGCCGGACGGTCGCGCCGAAGTCCGCGCGGGCACGCAGGAGATTGGCTGCGGTACGTACACGGTGATGACGCAAGTCGCGGCTGACGCGTTAGGCCTCACGCCTGATCGGGTGCAGTTCGAGCTCGGGAATACCGACATGCCGGAGAACCCCGCGTCGACGGGTTCGGTGACCGCCGCGTCCACTGGCTCGGCAGTGCACGACGTCGCCGTGGCCCTTCGCCAGAAGTTGATCCAGCTTGCCATTACCGACCGGCAATCACCGCTCTTTCAGGCCTCTGAACATGACGTCCGCGCCGCCGACGGTCGCCTGACGTTAGGCGGCGATCTGAATCGCGGTGAGGCCTATGTCGCGCTGCTCGGCCGCCACGGGAATCAGCCGGTCGAGGTGACGATATCCTCTCGACCGGGCGCCGAAACGCAACAGTACTCGATGCATTCCTTCGGCGCCGTCTTCACCGAGGTGCGAGTCGATCCGGATCTCGCGATCATTCGCGTGCCGCGCGTCGTCACGGCGCACGCCGTTGGTCGCATCCTCAACGCCAAGACGGCGCGCAGCCAGATCCACGGCGGCGTCGTGTGGGGCGTCGGTATGGCGCTCGAGGAAGAAACGCTCATCGATCCGCGTACGGGGCGATATATAAACGCTGATCTCGCGGAGTATCATGTGCCGGTGAACGCAGACATTGGCGAGATCGATACCGCATTCATCGAGCAGCCGGATGATCACGTGAGCACGATCGGCGCGAAAGGCGTCGGCGAGATCGGCATCACTGGCGTCGCGGCGTCGATCGCGAATGCGGTATTTCATGCGACGGGGAAGCGAGTGAGGGATCTTCCGATACGAGTGGAGAAGGTGCTCGCGTAGGAACGCCGTTCCGAGTTAGACGATCGGGAACCGAAAAAGGGCGAGCCGAAAGGAGCGCGCCGAAAACTACGCGCCGAAAAGAGCGAGCCGAAAAGAGCGATCCGAGAGAAGCGGCAGAATTGCGAGGCGATGCCGAAGGCGTCATGGGAGGCGGTTTCGTGCTACGCCTTCAAATGACGCCTTCCGCATTGCCTCGCTCCTCGCCGACCTTCTCGGCGCGATCCTCTCGGCGCGATCCTCTCGGCGCGTAGTTTTCGGCGCGATCCTCTCGGCTCGATCCTCTCGGCTAGATCTTCTCTCGAGATCAGAACCGGTCACCTCGGAAGCATTCCAGCCCAGATCACCACCGTTCCACAGTTGTTGCCCCAGAACTCCACTGGCCGATTTGCCGACGTATAGACCTCGATCCCCGTGATCTCGTCCGGGTTCGCGATCTGATCGATGTCGACAGTGCCGCTGTCGTCCAGGCGCATGCCGTTGAGATAGACTGTCGGGCGGCAGTTACGGAGAAGCACGACGTTGCCGAAGCGCCCTCGCGCCACCTGCACACCGGGAATCGTTCGGAAAAGCTCAGTGGTCCAAATCGCGTGCCGCTTCTCGATGTCGGCCGGCGTCAGGATGTGTCCCCACCCCGCCTTGACCCGGCGCTCGAATTCCGCAATCCGCGAATTACCAGTGCCGTAAACCTTCACCGCGTCGAGCGTCTGCACTGGCCGGTCGAGCGTGATATCGAGCGTCGTCAGATGATTACGCGCGAGATCGACGCTGACGGTTTTTGGCTCGAGTCCGATCACCCGCACCTCTACGGCCTGTGTTCCCGACGGCAAAGTGGAAAGTGAGTACGCGCCGGTGCTCTGGGTTCGTGCCTCGAGCCCGGTACCTGGAACGCTCACACTCGCATTGTTGACCGGCTTCCCCTTGTAATCTCGGACCACGCCACTGAGCCGTGCCGTGCCTCGGCGCAGGGTTGCGACCGGTACGCGCGTCGCCGCCGGCGTGGTGTCTCCGGCGGCGTACACCGAGATTGTCGAATCGGCGCGGCTCACGAGAAAGTCGCGCATCAGGAGTCCGCCAGCGGGGACGTGAATCGCAACCCACCCACTCTGCTCGTCGCCGGCGAGCGCGCTTGCGCTCAGGTCCGCGTCGCTCGGCACACCACATAACGCGAACCAGCCCAGCGCGTCTGATTTCGCCGGAATTTGCTGGCGCACTTGCTTCATCCCGTCTTTGCCGATCGAGAGCTCCACCCAAATCACGGTGACGGTTCCCGCCCGCGGCTGTTGCGTATCCGCGTCACGGATGTGGCCGAGCAGCAAGCCGGTCGAGTCGCGCATCGGCGTGCCGCGACAGAGCTGAGTCTCGACGGTCCACGCCGATGGAATGTCGAGATCCGCGTGAAACTCGTCCCCCTGCCTAACGGCAATACGCTTCGGCGAGAGCTCGAGGCCGAGGCTATCGAGTGCCGGATGGAAAAATCCGATGATGTATGATCCTGGAGGCACGCTGTCGAAACGGAATCTGCCGAGCGAGTCCGAGTTCACGCTCTTTGTGAACTTCGACGAATCGCCGACGACCTGGACGAGCGCGCCCTCGAGCGGACGATGGTGGATGCTGTCGGTGATCGTGCCGGCGATGGAGCCCTGCGCGGAGAGCGTTGCCGTGGGGAGGAATGACGTCGCCAAGGCTGCGCATATCAGGTGACGAAGCATGCGAATCGCTCGAGAGGGAATGTCTATCGTCGGCACGGATGCATTCGAGTTGGCATTGCTTTATCGACGACCAGGACCGGGGTGCCGTCGCGCATCCGACGGATCACGGAACGCGCTACGCCGCTAAGCTAAGCAGCGTGCGTCATCAGCGCGTCTCCAACGTGGAGAAGGCGATCCCGTCTGACCAGGTGCCCGTCGGCGCGTAGGCGGCGATATTCCCGGCTGCCAGATCGATCATGGCGACGAGATTGCGTCCCTGCAACGTTACGAATGCCCAGCGGCCGTCCGGAGAGATCGTCACCCCTTCGGGCGAAGGTGAGCCCGGAACCTCCGCCGTCGGAACGATATCACGCCGCGGGATTGTGATGAGGAGACGCTGACGTCGCGTCGAGGCATCGAACACACGCACCTCGCCGCGCGCGGGATCGGTGATGATGGCTGTCGCGCCGTCGCGCGATATGGCCAGCCGATACGGGATGCCAAAGCCGCTCAGCGTATCGATCGCCTGGTCCTTCTCGACGTCGACGACGACGACGATTCCATCGGCATTGCTGCCGACCCAGACGCGCTTCCCGTCGGGAGAGATTGCGATCCCTTCGACCTGCTTCGCGACGGGAAGGACGAGTTTCGTCGCCTTTTTGCCAAGGTCGAGCCGACTGATCGATCCGTCGGCGACATTCGCCGTGAATAGCTCATTGCCGGCGGACGACATCGCCAGCATGTGCGAAGCCCGCGCACTCGTCGGCACGGTGCCGACGACGCGACCGGTGCGGAAATCGACAAGGAGTACTGCCCGGCTGACCTCCGAAGTCACCGCCAGCAGGGTATCGCCGGGGAAGAACGCCATCCCGTGCGGGCGCCGATACTCGCCGAGGCCGATTGTGCGCGCGACGGTACGATGCGTCAGGTCGACGACCGTGATGCTGTTGCCTGGCCGCTCGCGAGTTCCATAATTGCTCACGACGGCCCATTTGCCGTCGTGCGTGGCCGCGACCTCGTGTGGGGCTTCGCCGGTTGGCAGTGTTGCCAGGACTCTTCCAGAGGCCGCGTCGATGATCGTCGCGGTGTTGTCGCGCATGTTACTCGCGACGATGGTGCCGTGCGGTGTCTCCTGAGAGCGCGTCCCGACTAATGTGAGCGCGAGGAGCAGCGGTGGGATTCTCATGTGCGATATGGGCATCCGTCCCCGTCTACATCACTTCGATCCGTGCGATAACGTCTCCCTCGAGCACTCCATCCACAACGTCGATCCCGTCGAGGACCTCGCCGAAGATCGTGTAATCGGGGTTCAGCCGCAGATTGTCGCGTAGATTGACGAACCACTGCGCATCGCCGGTGTCATGGCCGCGCGTGCTCATGCCCACCGTGCCGCGCACGTGTGGCACCGTGCCGAGCTCGTCGCGGATGAAGCGCGGATTACCGACGTACTCGTTCGCGTGTGGACTTCCACCTTGAATCACGAAGTCGGGCTCGACGCGTTGCCAGGTGAGGCCATCGTAGTAGTGTGAGCGCGCCAACTCGAGAATACGAGCTGCCATGATCGGTGCGACGTCTCCGCGGAGACGTACGACAAACGATCCGCCGCCACTCGAGTCGGCGAGGACCACACGCAGTCGCACGTCACGCCCGAGGGCTAGCGCGACGGCATCCGGCGAGAGCCTAACGGGAAGGCGCATGCACTTCGGAGCCAGGCCTGACGTTGGACCGAAGCGAGCGGCAATCGTGGCCGCCGCTTGCGCGACCATGCAATCGAAGTCCGTCGCGAGCTCGGCGATCGCCAGCGCATGTGAGGCATCTGCCTGCTCGTTCACGCGCTCGAGCAAGGCAAGCCTCGTGTCGCGCGACGTCTCGCTCGAGTCGTTGCGGATCCGACGCGCGGCGGCGAGCGTCGCGATCAGGACGTCGCTCTTTCGCGGCGAACCGGCGAGCGCCCGCGCCGCCGCGCGCACCGCTTGGTAGCCCCGGGCATCGAGCGCGAGCAGATAAACCTCGTCGGCCGAGTGCCCAGCGACTTTGGCGAGGCCGTCGAGTGCGGCTTCCTTGACATTGTCGTCGCGGTCGCGCACGAGGGAACGCAACGCCGACGTATCGGCGAGGATTGCCGCCGCCCGCGCCACGTATACGCGGAGCGTCGGCGTGCGATTGCGCGCCACGGTCGGCAGCATGCGCCGCGCGACCTCTGGACGGAGCCGTGCGAGTGCGACGATTGCGTGCGCCGCGGGCTGCCAGGATGCCGTATTGCGCAGCCGTGCCGCGTTAGGCGGCGCGGTGCGCACCCACGTGACGAGCGATCGCGTCAAGAGCGTGTCGTTCGCGCAGGTCACGCTGACGAGATCGATGGCATGCAGCCGAATGGCCCACATGCTGTCCGCGAGCGCCCCGCGCAACGCAATGCAGTCGCTCGCCTTGAGCGCGCGATATCGGAGGCGCCACGTGGGATCAGGATAGGAGGGCGGTGCCGCGAGGTTCGGAAACGAGTCGCGCGAAGCGAACTTGGGATCGCCGATGCGGGCCTCTGCCCTGCGCGCCAGGAGTTGAATCCGTTGATCGGAGTGCTGGGCACCCTCCGTAAGCGCGGGACTCTGTGCGTCGCGCTGATCCTCGGCCAGAAGAATCCGTGCGACCAGCGCCGAATCCGCGGTCGTGAGCACCGGCTGTTGCGCGCGCGCTGGCATCGCGAGGAGAGCACCGCCAAACATCGCCGCAAGGATGCGCCGTTCAATGTTCGGCATCAGGTTAACAGGCAAACAGGTAGCACCTGTCTTTGACCGCCACGACGTTGTCGAATGAGACGTTGAATTTCCCGTCAACGTGGATTGTGCCGAGCGCAACCGGGTTCGGGTTGAAGTCATAGTGCGTCGCCCGGCCCGTGAAGGTGCCTTGCGCTCGCGTCGAGCTCAATGAGGTCACTGTTACCTGTCCACTGTCGATCGAGTAGAAGGTATTTTCCCCGAACAGCTGGGCTTCCCACGTGACCCCAAATAGAAGCGCCCCGTTCACGCTGCTCGAAAGCGAATAGGATCCCGTGTGGGCCGGTATGAAGCCAAGCAATAGCATGTCCCCGTACGGTGTGCCGGCATCATCGTTGGCAATGATGCTGAAGGTGCCCGAGCGGGTCGTCGCTACGTAATTCACTGCGACCGCGTAGTCACTTCGAGCAATGACGCCGGTGAGACTCACACTGTCGGGCCGCCCGGAAGCATCAAAGGTTCCACTCCGTTCACCACTATAGGTGATCAGAACGCGACTCACATCGACAGGCGCAAGACCATCACTCGCAGTGCATCCCGCGGCCAGTCCGGTCAGAAAGACCAGGAAATACGAAAGCCCAGATCGCACGCGTGTACCTGTCAGATCGTGAGGAAATCGTCAACGCGGAGTATGCATCAGCGAATGGAGGGTCGCCAAGGTGTCCGCGTCCTCAGCCTTCTTGTCCGTCCGCCACCGCACGATACGCGGAAACCTAACGGCAACGCCAGACTTGTGCCGCGAGCTCGGCTGAATCCCCTCGAACGCGAGCTCGAACACCTGCTCCGGTTTCACACTCCGTACAGGCCCGAACTTTTCGACGGTGTTGCGGCGGATCCAGGTATCGAGATCGCGTATCTCCGCGTCGGTAAGTCCCGAATATGCCTTCGCGAAGGGCACGAGCGCGCCGCCGTCCCACACCGCGAACGTGTAGTCCGTGTTCAGCGACGCTCGGCGCCCATGGCCCGCCTGCGCATAGATCATCACCGCGTCGACAGCGTAGGGCTGCACCTTCCACTTCCACCAGCCACCGCGTCGGCGGCCAACCCCATACGGCGCATCGAGGCGCTTGAGCATCAACCCTTCGGCGTGCATTTCACGCGCACCGGACCAGGCATCGCGCAACTCCAGCCAGCTGTTCGCGGTGACGGTTGGCGACAGGAGCAGCGTACCGCTCACGCGAAGGTCCTGCAGCAGCTCGATGATGCGTGCGCGTCGCGACGATAGCGGCTGCTCGCGAATGTCCTTTCCGCCGACCTCGAGCAGGTCGTACACCACGAGCACCACGGGGACTTCCTCGAGGATCTTCGCGCCTAACGACTTACGCCCAATGCGCCGTTGGAGTTGTGCGAAGGGCAGGGGATGCCCGTCCTTCCACGGCATGATCTCGCCGTCCAGGACGGTCCCGTCCGGAAGCCATTCGGCCACGCGGCCGATCTCCGGAAATCGATCCGTCACCAGCTCCTCCCCGCGCGACCAGAGGAATGTTCTTCCCGCGCGGCGCACCAGCTGGGCGCGTATCCCATCCCACTTCCACTCCGCCTGCCACTCGGTCGGATCACCGAGCGCCTCGATGCTCTCCTCGATCGCGTAGGCGAGGTAGAAAGGATACGGCCGCGAGATGTCCGCATCGATCGTCTCGGTGGCGACAAGGGCGGTCCAGGACGCCGCAGTCGGTTCCCAGATGCCCGTTAGGCGATGCGCGATGACTCCTTCTGCAATCCCGCTCGCTCGCGAGAGCGCGCGAATGACCAGCGGCTGCGAAACGCCGACGCGAAAACCGCCCGTGATCAGCTTGTTCCACACGAAACGCTGCGCGCTGGGAAGCTCGCGCCATGCGGCGAGAATCGCATCACGCTGCTCGGTTTCTCCGCGGCCGGCGAGCACAAGCAGGTACGTCTCGATCCAGACGTGCAGCGGGCGCTCCACGACGCTGTCGCCTTCCGGGAGTAGCAGGGTGATCGTCTCGGCGAGATCGCCGACTGCGGTGTAGCACTCGTCGAAGAGCCACGGCGCGATTCCGCTTGCTTGCGTTGCCCATTCAGCGAGCCGTCGTACCGGAATGAGCCGCTTCGGCCGCTCGCCACTGAGAAAGTGAACAGCCCATGCCGCATCCGCAGGTTGAGCATCCGCGAAATACGCCACCATCGCGTCAACCTTCTCGCTCGTGCGTGTCGTCTCATCGATCGCGGTGAGGAGCGCGGCGAACTGTCTCACGCGACGATCTCCTCACCGGCCACGGCGAGATCCTGCAACTCGGTCTCGCCCTCTCCTTCCCAGTGACTCAGCACGGATTCTGCTTCGACGCCGTGCTCGAGGAGCCACCTCACCACGGCTTCGCGGTAGCCATGCGTCACCCAGACTCGCTCGGCACCCGTCGCCGCTATTGCAGCGAGTAGCGATGGCCAATCTGCATGGTCGGAGAGCACAAAGCCACGATCGATCGTTCGCCGACGGCGCGCTCCGCGAATGCGCATCCAGCCGGACGCGAATCCAGTCGAGATGGCGCCGAAGCGTCGGAGCCACAGCGATCCGCTCGCGGACGGCGGCGCCAGCACGAGTCCGTTCGAGAAGTCGTGACCGCGCGGCAACGCGCTCGCATAAATCGTGTCGGCAATCGGCACGCCGGAGTCGCGATAGTCACGATTGAGCCGCTCGATCGCGCCGTGCGTGTAAATGGGACCGACAGCGTCTTGGCGCAATCCGGCGAGGATGCGCTGCGCCTTGCCCAGCGAGTAAGCGAAGAGTACCGAGGCGCGGCCCGTCTCCGCGTTCCCGCGCCACCAACCACGAATCTCCTCGAGCGCGAGTGCCTCGGCGGACCAACGATAAATCGGCAGGCCGAAGGTTGACTCGGTAACGAACGTATGGCAGCGCAGCGGCTCGAATGGCGCACAGGTAACGTCGGGCTCTGTTTTGTAATCGCCGGACACGACCCAGACTTGGCCCTGATGCTCGATGCGGACCTGCGCCGAACCGAGGATGTGGCCAGCTGGATGAAGGGAGACTCGTACGCCATTGATGTCGACCGCTTCGCCATAGGCGACGAGGCGGATTGTCGCCGCGGCGCCGAGACGCGTCCGGAGCACACGTTCGCCGTCGCGCGCACCGAGATAGGTATCGCATCCCCAGCGCGCGTGGTCGCTGTGCGCGTGCGTGACGACGGCGCGAGGCACCGGCATCCACGGATCGACATAGAAATCGCCGGCCTCGCAGTAGAGACCCCGTTCGGTGACCGTAAGCAGCACGGCAGAAATCTACGAGTGGTCGCATGTGGCGCTAAGTTGGAGCCGACCGATTCCCATACTCATGCGCTCGATTCTGCTTTTGCTGGTCGTCATTGCTGTCATTGCGCGGCCGGCGCGTGCTCAGGGCTTCACGGATACAACTCGCGCGCGCGTCGTGCTCCTTGGCACAGGCACGCCGATTCCGGATCCGGACCGGAGCGGCCCGGGCCTCGCGATCGTCGTTCACGGCTCGTCGTATCTCGTCGATGCGGGGCCGGGAATCGTTAGGCGCGCGACCGCCGCCGCTCGTCAGGACTCGATCACGGCGCTACGCGTCGGCAGTTTGCAGCGTGTATTCCTCACCCATCTGCACTCCGACCACACCCTGGGCCTGCCAGACCTGATGCTCACCCCGGCAGTGATGCATCGAAAAGGTCCGCTCTACGTCTACGGACCACCGGGAACCCGCGCAATGGTTAGGCATCTGCTCGAGGCATACCGTGAGGACATCGACCTGCGCATTCACGGCCTCGAGCACGGGGATTCGCTTGCGTATCGGATCGTCGTGCGGGAAGTCACGCCTGGCGTGATCTACCGGGACTCGAATGTCACGGTGCGGGCCTTTCCTGTGCCGCATGGCAGTTGGAAATATGCATTTGGCTATCGCTTCGATGCCGACGGTCGGAGCATCGTGGTGTCAGGCGACACGAAGCCGAGCCAGTCGATTGTCGACGCGTGCAACGGCTGTGATGTCCTGGTGCACGAGGTGTACTCCACAAAAGGCTTTAATCGCCTTCCGCCAGCCGATCAGAAGTACCATTCGAATTTCCATACTTCAGGCATCGAGCTTGGCGATCTGGCGACCCGTGCACGGCCGAAGCTGCTTATTCTCAGTCATGTGCTGTTCTTCGGCGAATCCGCGAGTGAGATCGTCGACGAGGTGCGATCGAGGTTTACTGGGAATGTGGTTGCGGGCGACGACCTGGGCGTCTACTGAAGACGTCTGGCGATTTCGCAAATTCAGACGTATAAAGTGTCTCATGATTTCCTCGACATCGCGCATCGTTGTTGGCGGGCTGTTGGCGTTCGTTGGCCTCGCGCTCCCCGCGGTCGCACAGGGCACGCAGGTGCTGCCGGCCATGCACCAGGAGCTCGATCGCTCGCTCCAGACATTCAGGTCGCAGCCAACGCCAACTCACTTCCTCAGCTACGAGGTCACCGAAACGCGTTCCGCCGCCGTTCGCGGCGCTTTCGGCACGATCACCGGCGGTGACGATGAACGGCGCCGCATGCTCGGTGTCGATCTCCGCGTCGGCACACCGAAGTTCGACAATTCGCACGAAGTGGCGGGCGGAATGCCATTCGGCATGTTCGAACGCTTTTCCCTCTCCGTTGTGCCGCTCGGTGATGATTCACTCGCCATTCGTCGCGTCATCTGGTATCAGACCGACCAGATGTACAAGCGCGCGGTCGAACAGCTTGCGCGAGTCAAGGCCGGTGCCCAGCTCCACGTCGCACCCGAAGATACGTCGCCCGATTTCTCGCCTGAACCGGCGGTGAAGCACATCGAGCCGATATCCGCGGTCACGTTCGACAAGACGGCTTGGGAGCAGAAGATCAGAGCGTACACCGCACCCTTTGCTCGGTATCCCGACATCTACGAGGGCGCAGCATTCGTCAGCCTGGAGGCAGAGACTCGCTGGTACGTCAACAGCGAGGGTTCCGAGCTGCAGACATCGTCCGCGTACTACCGGCTCCTCATCTCGGCGTACACTCGCGCCGCGGACGGCATGGTGCTGCCGCGCTACGAATCGTTCGTGGCCACCACACCGGACGGGCTGCCTAACGATAGTGCCGTCGCCCGCGCGGTCGCCAAAATGATTGACGACCTCCATGCCTTGAAGAACGCGCCCGTGATCACGGCGGCAACGGCGCCCGCGATCCTCTCCGGACGCGCGAGCGGTGTGTTCTTCCACGAAGTGTTCGGTCACCGCGTCGAGGGCCATCGTCAGAAGCGCGAGGACGAGGCGCAGACGTTCAAGGGCAAGGTCGGAGAGCGCTTACTACCGCGCGACTTTTCCATGTACTTCGATCCCACACTGCGGCGCCTTGGAAACACGGACCTCGCTGGCTACTACATGTTCGACAACGAAGGCGTTGCGGCACGGCGAGTGGATGTAGTAAGCAACGGCATCTTCAAGGGCTTCCTGATGTCGCGATCGCCGATTGCGGGCTTCGCGCACTCGAACGGTCATGGTCGCCGACAGCCCGGTATGCCGGCCGTCGCACGGCAGTCCAATCTCGTTGTCACGACGTCGAAGCCGGTGCCCCACGAACAGCTCAAGCGTATGCTCGTCGCCGAGGTCAAACGACAGAAGAAGCCGTTCGGTCTCCTGTTCGACGACATCGAGGGCGGATTCACGATGACGACGCGCTTCATGCCGAACGCGTTCGAAGTCATTCCGGTGATGGTCTACCGCGTCTTCCCGGACGGTCGGGAGGAGCTCGTTCGCGGCGTCGACCTCGTTGGCACGCCGCTCACCGTCTTCAGTCGGATCCTCGCCGCAGACGACCAGGTGCGTGTCTTCAACGGTGTGTGCGGCGCCGAGTCAGGATGGGTGCCCGTCTCCGCGTCGTCGCCGGCGATTCTGATCTCGCAAATCGAAGTTCAGCGCAAGGAGAAAGCCCAGGACAAACCGCCGATTCTGCCGCCACCCACTGCGGTCATCACACCATGAGCAAGCTACTGCTTCGATGCGTGGTTGCGGGGATGTTGGCCAGCGTGGTGCCGGCCGTCGTCACCGCCCAGGACGATGCGCTTAGCCGCGCGCTTCGTGACGAACTCGCGCGTTCAATCAAGGAGCTGAGGCTCGACCAGCTCGAGCGTCCTTACTACATCGCCTATCGGGTTCAGGAGATACAGGTCATCGGTGTGTCGGCAACGATGGGCAGTCTGCTCGGCGGCAGCGACGCGCGCGATCGTGATCTCATCCCCGAAGTTCGTGTTGGCGATTACGCATTCGACAACACCAATTTCATGGGATCGAGCGGCGGCATTGGAGCGCTCAGTGTTGTCGGAGGCCCGTCCATGTCGTTCTTCGGCGGCCTGCCTCTCGACGACAACTATCTCGAGCTCCGTCGCCAGATTTGGCTCGCTACGGATGCCGCCTACAAGGAGGCAGCCGAGACTTACGCTGCGAAAAAGGCGGCACTACTCACTCGCGCCCGCCGCGACACGCTCCCTGATTTCACGCGCATCACTCCGACGCAGACTACTGATGAAATCCCGTCAGTCACGATGAGTCGTGCCGATGCGGAGGCGCTCGTACGCGAGCTGTCCGCGCTCCCAGAACTCGCTCGCTTGAGTCACTCGAGTGTACGCATGGCTGTGTCGAATTCACGATCACGGCTCATCACGAGTGAAGGGACGACGTCTGTCCTGAGCCGGCCCATGATCACGATCTCCGCCTCGGCTTCGACACAAGCCACGGATGGCGCGCCCCTGCAAGCGAGCATGCACGTCTTTGCGCGTTCGATGCAAAGCGTTCCGCCGCGCGATCAGTTGACGCAGGCCGTGCGCACCTTTGCGGTTCGCCTGGACAGTTTGCGATCCGCGCCCGTTCTCGATCGATACAGTGGACCGGTGATCGTCGAAGGTCGTGCGGCCGGCGAGCTCTTCGCGGAAGTGTTCGCACCCGCGCTCGCCGGACGGCGCCATCCCGAGGGTGGGCCGGATTTCGCGGCCATGATGGAAGCCAATGGCCGCGGCGTGACAACTTTTACCGACAAGCTGGGAAGCCGCGTACTGCCCACCTTCTTGAGCGTCGTCGACGACCCAACGATCTCGGAGCGCAACGGTCAGCCACTCTTCGGGAACTATCGAGTCGATGATGACGGCGTCCCCGGTGCCCGCAAGGCGATCGTCGACAATGGCTCGCTGAAGCTCGTGCTCACGACGCGAAACCCGGTGCAAGGCTCGTCCCAAAGCACCGGAAATCACCGCGGCGGCGGCGCTACGCCGAGCAATCTGATCGTCACCTCGACGACGTCCGTCACTGACGCGGAGCTCAAGAGCAGGCTGTTAGCACTCGTGAAACAGCGTGGCCTCACGTACGGCATCGTGATCCGTGAGCTCGGCGGCGCGTCAATGAATGCCGAAGACCCAATGTCGTTCTTCAACGCAATGCGCAATCGCAGTGCGGGTCGGCGAGTGCTGCTCGCTTACCGCATGTATCCGGATGGTCGCGAGGAGCTCGTGCGAGGCGTTCGCCTGAGCGACGTCACGGCGCAGTCGTTCAAGGACATTCTCGCGGTATCGAGCACCCAGACGGTCGTCCATCGCCCGGCAGTCGGCTCGTCGGATTATCCATTTCCTGCCGAAATGTTAGAAATGATGGCGGATGCCGGGCCATCGGTGGCGCTCGCCTCGTATGTCGTGCCGGCGATGTTGTTCGAGGATCTGTCATTGACGTCAGACACCGGTGACCGGCCAAAGCCGCCACTGAGCAGTCCGCCCGGCGCGAGATAATGCGCTCAGCGTGATCGCAGCGGGGCGAGCTTGGGTGGTCGCACGCCGTGCCTAACGGCTCCCGAAACTGGGATGTACTCGAGCTCCTGGCCCTCGCGCACCTGACGCAGCAGCAGTCCGCCGCGACTCATGTCGCCACGCCCGACGAACTCGCGCGGAAACACGAGTCGGTCGCCCAGCGCAGCCGTGAGCGTATCGGCATACTTGCCCGTCGCGATGCTGCCGAGGAGCACGACCTCCTCGGTACGCCTCGCGAGCAACTCGACGTCGCGCCGGAGCGGTGCCAGATAGCGTTCGCTCGCCGTACCAATGTCGACTTCCGCGAACGCGCAGAGATCGTCGCGAGTGACCCGCTGCGTTGGCGGCACGAGACCTCGCTCGGTCGTGATGACGAGCAGGTCCGCGCCGAACGCCCGGGCATACGCCAGCTTTCCGCGAAAATACAAGCCGCTGAGAAAGCTGAACACTTCGGCGATTTCGACGCCAGCCGGCTC
>DATEGN010000224.1:0-3725 GCA_035280125.1 Gemmatimonadaceae bacterium
GGGCTGATCTATCCCGGTGTGGTGACCGCTCTCGCGCAAGTACTCTTTCCGCGGCAAGCGAACGGTTCACTCGTCACCGTCAACGGACGGGTGGTTGGAAGTGCGCTGATTGGGCAACCGTTCAACCGTCCCGAGTACTTCCATCCGCGACCCTCGGCAGCCGGCACTGGGTACGACGCGACAGCATCGAGCGGAACGAACAAAGGGCCGACGGATGCGAAGCTCGCCGATACGCTGATCGCGAATGCAGTCGCCAGCGTGGTCGAGAAAGATGGCGCGCTCAAGGGTTACATACCCAGCGACATGGTCACGTCGTCGGGATCTGGGCTCGACCCAGACATCTCTCCAGCAAGCGCGCGTCTTCAAGTGCCGCGTGTGGCGCGGGCGCGTGCTGTGTCCGAAGCGTTGGTGGCCGCGATCGTCGCGCGACATGTGCAGGGGCGGCAGTTCGGCTTCTTCGGTGAGCCACGCGTCAATGTGCTTTTGCTCAATATCGCGATCGATTCGGCGTTCGGCGCTCCCAGGCCGCTCACCGCCAGATAGCAAACATCGCACATGCGAACGACAATCATGGTCGGAGTCGCGGCGATGCTACTCTGGCCTTCGGTCGGCCGTGGCCAGGCGGCGGCCGATACCACCATCAAAGTCAGCTTCGGTGGCTTCGTCGACACGTACTACGCCTACGACTTCGATCGGCCGCCGACCATCGATCGGTCATTCTTCGGCGGGGCGCTTTTCACGACACAGCCCGCAAGACACGACGAGTTCAACGTCAATCTCGCGTACGTCGAAGCCGACATTGCCGGCAATCGCGTTCACGGGCGCTTTGCGTTGCAAGCGGGGACATCCGTGCAATCGAACTACAATGGTGAGCCGACCGTCGGCATCGTGAGCGGCCCTTTGCTGTCGCGCATCATTCAGGAGGCATACGCCGGCTATCAACTGAGACCCAATCTCTGGATCGATGCCGGAATATTTTTTTCCAACGCTGGGCTCGAGGGCTGGCTGTCGAAAGACAATCTCACCTACACCCGATCGCTCGTCGCCGACTACTCGCCCTACTATTCGAGTGGCGTGCGCGCTATCTGGCAGGCCACGCCCAAGCTCGTCGCACGGCTCGACGTGATCAATGGGTGGCAGAACATCTCCGAGACGAACAGCGAAAAAGGCGTCGGGCTCCGCCTCGACTTTACGCCTAACGGCCATCTCACGGCGAGCTATTACAACCTGTTCAACGACGAAGTGGGCAGCGGCGGCCAGGTGGGCACACGATTGCGTATCTTCAATGGGGCGGACGCGAAGCTGACGGTGGGAGGAACGACGCTGGCGGGTGAGCTCGATGACGGCACGCTTCGTCCATCCTCGAGCAGTGTCATGGCATCAGACTGGTGGGGTTTCACGGCGATCGCACGTCAGCAACTTCTGCCGACGACGGCGATTATCGCCCGCGTCGAGCGCTACAGCGATCCTCGACAAGTGAACATCGTGACCGGGTTGCCAGACGCGTTCACAGGAAACGGTGTCTCGTTTGGCGTCGACGTCACGCCGCAGCCGAGATTGATGTGGCGCTCCGAAGTGCGTGGCTTCTCTACCGACAAGCCGATATTCCCCGATGCGGCGCGACCCGTTCCACGAAAGTCGGACGTTTTTGTCGTGAGCTCGCTCTCACTCGCGTTCTGAGACTCTCACGAGGTTTGTGGCGATGCGCGACGATACATCACATGCGAGTGAGCGACGATTCACGCCGTCGCGCACGCCGGGCAGCTCGGACTTCCTCGCGCTCATGCGACAGCGCGAGCGCGGGAAGCTCAAAGTGTACATCGGTTCCGCGGCGGGCACCGGCAAGACGTACCGGATGCTCCAGGAGGCGCACGACCTCCATCGGCGCGACGTGGACGTCGTCATCGGCTATGTCGAGACGCATGGCCGGGCCGACACCGAGGCGCAGATCGGCGATCTCGAGGTCGTCCCGCGACGAAGGATCGAGTACCGCGGCGTCACGCTCGAGGAAATGGACTTGGACGCTGTCGTCGCCCGGCATCCCCAGGTCGCGATCGTCGACGAGCTCGCGCACACCAATGTGCCTGGGGCGCGCAACGGCAAACGATGGCAAGATGTCCTTCATCTCATCGACGAGGGCATCAACGTCATCACCGCGGTCAACGTCCAGCATCTCGAGTCGCTCAACGACGTTCTCGAGCGCGAGCTCGGTGTCACGATTCGTGAAACCGTGCCCGATTGGGTGGTCGGCCAGGCAGACCAGGTGGTGAATCTCGACATCTCGGCAGAGGATCTCCGGCAGCGACTCAGGGACGGGAAGATCTATCGCCAGGACAAGATCCAGACTGCCCTCGCGAATTTTTTCACCGACGAGAACCTAACGACGCTGCGCGAGCTGGCGCTGCGTGAGGTCGCGAGCTCGGTTGACCGCTCGCGCGAGGAGATCGTTCGGCGACAGGAGAACGGCGGCGCGATGCCGGGGCGAAGGACCGTCGACCGGGTCATGGCCTGTCTCTCGAGTGATCCACCCCTGTCGCGAGTCTTGCTGCGCAAGGCGAGCCGCATCGCCGGCCGCCTCAACACCGATTGGTTCTGCGTGTACGTGCAAACGCCGGAGGAGCGCCCAGACCGGATCGACAGCACGATCCAGCGCCATCTCGTCGACAACATCCAGCTCGCGCAGTCGTTAGGTGCGGAGGTGGTGAAACTCGACGGCACGGATGTCGCCGCGGCACTGATCCAGTTCGCTGCCAGCCGCGGAGTGACGTTGGCCATCGTCGGCGAAACGCGCCGATCGCGCTGGTATCGCCTGCGCAGGGGATCGATCGTCGATCGATTGATGGCGGCGCAAACCGGCCTCGATGTGCTCGTGGTTTCGGGTGCCGACGACGCCGACGCTCGTGGAGCGCGTGAGCGCCGAACGGAGTTGAGCAGCGACGAATGAGCGCCGCCGTCTTCCGAAGGAGCCGGGTCTCGCGACCGATTGCGTGGCGTCTCACCGCCGGTGTGCTGCCGTCGCTCCTCGCCATCGGCCTCGTCATCGGACTCTTCTACTACGGCCAATACGGCCGAGCGGCGCCGCGCACGATATTGATCGCCGCGGCGGCACTGGTGCTCGCCGCCGTCGTCATTGCGTGGGCGAACGCGAACTACTTCGCCGAGCGCCTGGCGCGACTTGCCCAATCCACGGCCAAAGCCTCAGGAGGCAGCGAGCGCACGGACGAGTTCGACCGCATCGAGCGCGCGGTGGGAAGTCTCGGCTCGGCGCTCTCCGCCGCCGAGGCGGAGCGCGTACGAAGCGATCAGATGGCCGCGGCACGACTGAACGAACAAGCGACAATGTTGGCAGGTGTGGTGAGCGACACGATCGCGCAGCTCGACCAGGTGCGCCTGCCACTTCAGATTCTGCTCGAGAGTCCATTCGGGGAGCTGAACGAGAATCAGGAAGAGCTGTTGCACGATGCGCGCGGGGCGGCCGACGCCATCGATGTCGCGCTCCGCCGGCTCGGGCAAGTGGCCGATATCGATCGCGACGCGATCCCCGTGCAGCGAGAGCTCGTCCAGATCAACGACGTGGTTCGATCCGTGCTGCCGGTCGCGCGAGCGGCGGCCGAGCGTCGCGGTGCGCGCACCGAAACGATCCTCGAACCGGGCCTACCACGAGTCGTGGCCGATCGCGCACGTCTCGCGGAAGCACTTGCTCTCCTCCTGGCGGAGTCGGCGGC
>DATEGN010000225.1:0-2673 GCA_035280125.1 Gemmatimonadaceae bacterium
TTCTCGTTGACCGCGTCGTAATCCCACAGATCGTGCGGCGTGACCTGAAACGCCCACACCAGTTCGCCCGTATCCGCGTCGCGCGCCAGAATCGCGCAGGTCCATTTGTTGTCGCCGGGACGCACGTCCTGGTTCCACGGACCAGGATTCGACGTTCCGTGGTAGACGAGATTGAGCGTTGGATCATACGAGAGCCAGCCCCACACCGCGCCACCGCCGATCTTCCACGCATCTCCCGGCCAACTCGTTAGGCCGAGGTCGTTGCCACGCTCCGTCGCGTAGAAGGGCTTGAATCGCGCTCCAATCTTGACGTCGGCATCGGAACCAGTGTTGTACGCGCGCCAGAGCTCTTTTCCTGTCGCGAGGTCGAGCGCAGCGATCCATCCGCGAACGCCCATCTCCCCGCCGCTCGAGCCGACGATCACCCGATTCTTCACGATGATCGGTGCCATCGTGATCGTCTCGCCGCGGTTGAGATCCGCCATCTGCACGCGCCAGAGCTGCTTCCCGCTCTCGGCGTCGACGGCCACCGTATGCCCGTCGAGCAAGTTATAAACGAGCTTGCCCTCCGCGTACGCGGCGCCGCGATTCACGACGTCGCAGCATGCCGTGCCAACGGCCGCCTGCGAATTGTCGGGACGATACTTCCATTTGAGGGGAAAGCCCGGTTGGGTGAGATCGATCGCGTAGGCGACGTTGGGATAGGGCGTCACCAGATACATCGTCTTGTTCACGACCAAGGGCTGTCCCTCGTGGCCGCGCAAGACGCCAGTCGAAAAGGTCCACGACGCCTTCAGATTCTTCGCGTTCGCGGAGGTGATTTGCGCGAGCGAGCTGTATCGACTGCTCGCGTAATCGCGCGCCGGCATCGCCCAATCGCCTTCGGCAAAGCCGCTCGGCGGATTTGGTGTGGCGATGCGCGCGTCCGCGACGATGGGAGCGCCGCTCAAATTGTGCGCAGCGGTTGTATCGGTGTTCGGTCCTACTTTCTTACAGGCGGCGACACCCAGCGAGACGATGAAGAAGGACCAAATCCGCATTGCGACCCTGGGATTAGTGGAAGGATGTCGCAAAAACTAACCGTCCATCTCGTCCGCGCGACCCACGCGCTGCGTGTACTGTCGTTTGAACTCCTCGAAGACCTCGTCCGCAAACAGCTCGTCCGAGATGCGGGCGATCTCTTCGGCTTCCTTCCATGCTTCGGCAAGCGATTCCAACTCGCCCTCGAGCGCGCGCCGCTCGATGTCTTCGTTGGATGCCATCTCCAGCGCCAATCGGTCAACCGACGGCAGTCGGAAGAGTGGCGTCGTCTCGTCGCTACCGGTGCCACCGCGTCCCCAGAAGGAACGATTTGCCAGCTGCAGCGCGATACGTTCGGCGAAGCTCGAGGCCGCGGGCTCGATGAGGCCCTCATCCGGCGCGTCGGGGATGCGGCCCCAATGCGTGCGCATTGCGAGCGATGCAACGCGTGTGAAATAGCCCTCCCGGTCGCCCGCTTCATCGAGCTTTGAGATCGCGTGCTGGACCTCAGCGCTGCTGGCCACACCGAAATTGAGCGACGCGAGCATCTTTCCGGCTGTGCGCAAACCGGTGCCCTCGGCAAGACGTGAAACGCCGCCGTCGTGGCGAACGACGAGACGCCACGGGGCGTCGCGGTCCGGGCGAATCAGCTCGGCAGCACCGAGGTGTGCATAACGAATCACGATTGGAAGGCCGGCATCGTCTACCGCGCGCGCGAGCACCGCGTCGCCACGACGAAATGTGCGGAGCCGGAGCATCGCCTCGTCGCTCAGGCCAACCGTCGTCGCATAGCCCGCGAGCGCGGCAGCCGCGCGACGCGCGATCCAGACTGGCAGGACTGCACCACGCCGGACGAGACCCCGGGTCAGTCGCTTGTCGTTTGCGTTCGCGACGTAGCGCTCGATGCGTGCACCGTAGCGCCATGACGCGATTTCGGGCAACAGCGCGGGGCCAATGCGGATGATCTCGAGGTGCTCGCCAACGCGCGCGAGCCCGATGTTATCGGTCGAATACCGTAGCCGAGTGCCGCGGAAGAGTCGCTCGCATTCGTCGATCGCCTCCCAGCGCTCCTCGAGCGGCGACAGATTCCACCGCCCGCAACGAGTGCAAATCACCCAGAGCCGTCCGCGCGCTGGATCGTATGCGAGCCGATGGCCAACCGGGAATGCTGCGATCCGGTCGTTTTTCCCGAGCGAGACATTGCAGAAGAGGCAAGTCGAGTACATCGCCGGGAATACTGCTAAAGCCATCAGGTGATGCAACTTTGCTGTCCCATTACCGAACACCAATGCGCGCGGATTTCGGCATTACCTCGCGTAACACAGCCACGCGCCCTCTCCGCGGCCCCGACAAAAGAGGCGAACGGTCCACCTCCTGAGGCAAACGGTCCAACCCTGAACACGAACGCGACAAAGCTGGCAGTCAGCCTGTTTAGTTGGCAGCCGAAGGCCGCATCTCATAGCACGAACACGGCTTCGCACGAGACCAACGCGGCTCCCCACGACACCAACGCGACTCCCCACGACACCAACGCGGCTCCCCACGACACAAAAGCGGCTTCCACTGCACGAACGCGACTCCCCACAACACGCAACCGGCTTTCCACGACACGAACGCAGCTTCCTGCAGTCAAGGCACGATGAGCGCCTTGAT
>DATEGN010000226.1:0-3027 GCA_035280125.1 Gemmatimonadaceae bacterium
GATATCCAGGTCGGTGTGCATAGGCCGACGGGTACAGGGGAACGGGAAACTGGTGCCCCTCGAAGCTTACCGAACAGAAGCCGAATCGCAAGCCGCTGAAGCAACCTCACGCAGAGCGTCGGCGCGCGGACTTTGGGTAACCGTCGATTGCAAGGCGGAGCGCCCGCAGCAACTCACGCTCGGCGAATGGTTTGATGAGCCACTCGACGATGCGGTCGCTTCGTACGCGGTGGTCGAAGCTCGGCTCGACACCCGACAGAACAACGACGGGAAGCTCCTGTAGGTCGTGGTGTCCGGCGATGTGCTCGAGTAGATCGAGACCGCTGCCATCAGGAAGCTTCATGTCGAGCAGCATCACCGACGGCCGCTGCCTCGCCAGTGCCTGACGAGCCTCGGCGACCGTGCTCGCACGGGTAACCGCGTGACCATCGCGACGAAGCATGATGCCGAGCACGCGCGCCACGGCGTCGTCATCCTCGACGACGAGCACGCCAGGCGGGCTTTCCTCTTCAGACCGAACGGAATCTTGCGCCCCTGGCGCGGGCACGAGCGGCAGCTCGAACCAGAATTCGCTGCCCTGCCCCCCGGTCGACTCGACGCCGATTCGCCCTCCCTGTTGCTCGACCAGGGAGCGTGAGATTGCGAGCCCGAGCCCTGTTCCACCGCGCCGTCGCGTGTTGGCCGCCTCGAGCTGCTCGAACGGCGTAAAGAGCTTCTCGATCTGATCGGGCGCGATGCCTTGTCCGTGATCGCGCACGGCAAAGCGCAGAAATCCCGACGAGCCGCCAGCGAGTGAAATCGTAACGGTACCGCCCTCCGGCGAGAACTTGAGCGCGTTCGACACGAGGTTGGTTAGTACTTGCACAACCCGATCGCGGTCCGCGGCGATTCGATCGGGACAATCGACGCGCGTCATCATCGAGACTCTGTACATGACGGCCATGCCACGAAGCTCGGCAACGGTGGACTCGACGATCCCCGCAGCGTCGAGCGCGGCAATCTGCAGCTGAATCTTTCCAGCTTCGATCTTCTCGAGGTCGAGAATGTCGTTGATGAGACGGATCAATCGATCGGCATTCTGCCGCGCAATGCGGGCGAGATCGCGAGCCTTCGGTGGAAGTTCGCCGACCGCGCCAGCCTCCATGAGACCGAGCGAGCCGCGGATCGAAGTGAGCGGAGTTCGCAGCTCGTGCGACACGATCGAGACGAACTCACTCTTCAGCCGATCGATCTCCTTGCGTTCGGTGATGTCGCGCACACGACAGCCGATTGCGGGACGCCCCAGAAAGGTGACGCGACGAATGGTCAGCTCGATGTCGAACGTCGAGCCATCTTTGCGCCGTCCGCGCGCGTCGTAAGGCTTTTCCGCCGCGAGTGTGATCTGGCGCGCAACGGCGTCACGCGACTCGGGCGCGATGAAATCCAGAAGCGTTCGGCCGGGCACCTCAGCCGCGTCATAGCCGAACAATCTGCCGAAGGCATCGTTGGCCTCCGTCACCCGCTCGTCCAGCATGATCGTGATCCCCTCGCTGCCGGCGCTCGATAGCCGCCGGAACAGCTCCTGGCGCTCGCGCCGCGTTTGCTCGCCCGACTGTTGGTCCGCCATACGCCGCTATCTCCCGAGCGCCGCACGAAGCTCCGCGGCGAGGGTCAACGGGTCGAACGGTTTCATGAGGCAGGCAACGGCGCCGATCGTGAGCGCTTGCTCAAGTTCAGCGCGCTGCGTCTTCGCGGTGAGAAATACGACAGGCACGTTGGCCGTGGAGGGATCGGCCTTCAGGCGGCGGCAGGTTTCGTAACCGTCGAGGCCGGGCATCATGCCATCGAGAACAATCGCGTCGAACCGGCTCGAGCGAGCGCGCGCGAGCGCGGCTTCGCCCGAGTCGACCAGCTCGACCTCGAGCTCCGGATCGAGACTCAATGCGAGCTGCAGAATCGTCCGAATATCCTCTTCGTCATCAGCGCAAAGCAGACGCATGACTTCGGTGACGCGGAAGTGGGCCCACCAGTCTTGTCGGCGGGACTGACGCTCGGATTCGCGGGGCGACGGAGCTTCGCGAGGTTGGTAGGGGCCCGGCCTCAAGCGACGAGTACCCATTATTGGCGGCAACGCCCCTTGGACAGCCGTTCTCCGTCGAGCTCCGATACGATTGAAACGATGCGCGCTTTGCGCGAGCGTTACCGCGGCACGATCGCGGATACCGTCGCGGCGTTGCGTCGGCTTTCCGCGCAGCTCGCGGTGATCGCCAGTGCTCCCGAGGTCGTCGAAGCACTGCGCCGCGAGTTGCATCGTGTGCATGGCGCAGCTGGATCATTTGGTTTTCCGGAGGCGAGCCGCCTCGCGGGTCAGCTCGAAGAAGCAGCGATTCGCTGGGTCTCGGATCCTGCGCTCGACGTCGATCGCCGCGCGGCGATGACCGCGGACTTCGCGAATGCGCTCGAATCGTGCGTGCTTGGCCCGAACTGCACGCCGTCGCTCGGTTCGCCGACGGACGAGCGCGTGACGGCGAAAGGTGACGAGTCGCGACCGGAGCGCTGCGAAGCATGTCCGGATCTGATCATCGTCGAGGACGACGCCACGTTCGTCGAGATGTTGCGGTATGCGCTCGAGTCGTCGGGTTTCACATTTCTACATTATGCCACGGGCCCGGAAGCGCTGAACGCACTCCTGTCGCTCTCGGTCGGTCCCCGTGTTCCGATCCTCCTGCTCGACGTCGAGCTTCCGGGCCTGGACGGATTCACGCTCCACGAGCGGCTCCGCGTCGAACGGCCCGGGGTGTTCGCGACCGTCTTTCTTACCGCTCGCAGTGGTGAGGCTGAACAGCTGCGTGCCTATCGAACGGGCGCGATCGACTATGTGCCGAAGCCGGTGAATTTGCGCATTCTGATGGCGAAGATTCCGTCGTGGTTGGAGCGGTGCCGCCGGGGTAGTGCATGAGAAGTTTGGTAATGCTCGTCGTCGCACTGGTGCAGGGAATATTCTTCGCGCTGCTGCTCCTCCTCATCATCGTGAATCGTGCACGCCAG
>DATEGN010000227.1:0-14181 GCA_035280125.1 Gemmatimonadaceae bacterium
CGACGGGAAGCCACGCGTCGTGAAATGATTGCTGTCATGAGGTGAAAAGTCGACCAACGAGACAACAGACGCGATACGTTAGAGTACGTAGTTCGCCGGCTGACTCTCTTTTCCTCTCATCAGATGAAGTCCGCCAATCAGTACGATCTGCTTGGCCTGTTTGCGGCCATGGACGCGCAGCGGACGCAGCGCGGACTCAGTTGGCGGCAGGTGGCCGACGAGATCTGGATGCAATCCATCGTGCTCAATGATCGGCGGAAGGATCATCCGATAAGTCCGACGACACCGACCGGAATCGCGAAGCGCGGCGATACCACGTGCCAGCACGCGCTGTTCATGCTGCGGTGGCTCGGCCGCACGCCCGAGAGCTTCTTCTCCGTGCCGCCCTCGAGCAATGGCGACTGCGTGCTGCCGTCAGCGGGAGCCGATCGACGATTGCGCTGGGATCTCGGGGCGGTGTACGAGGCGCTCGACGCGCGGCGCCGTGAGCGAGCGCTGACGTGGAAAGCGCTTGCGCGAGAGCTACACTGCTCGGAGCATCAATTGCGCGGTATCAAGGCCGCTCGCTACGCCATCGGGATGAAGCTCATGATGGCAATCGTGCAATGGATGGAGCGGCCTGCCGCAACTTTCATTTACGCCGCCACATGGTAGCCGACATGCTCACATCTTCGTGCCCGTATACATGATGTGCGCCTTCGGCGTACCCGGGAACATGATCCACGGCGATGTCCGGCTGGGATTGGCGGAGATGCCAGTCGTCAGCGGCGTGGCGAACGGAATGTACGTGACGTAAAGCAAGTTTCCGCCGCTTGCTTTCGCAGTGACAGAATCGAAGGTCCCGCCGAACACCTGATAGAGCATCGCCGGATGCGTTGGCATCTTGAGCTTGCCCGACTTCACCTCGGCGAACCGCACGGTATCGACCTGGCCGCCCGTAACTCCGCTCGCGCGAAGCGCACGGCCGCGCGCCATGAACGGCTCCATCGCTTTGTGATAGCACGCCGCGTGAAATGACTCCCCAGTCGGCTCAGGCAAGAGACAGATCATGTCGTTTGTTCCTTCGCGGAGCGTGACGACTGGCTTACCCACCGTGGTATAGCCGATGACCTTAGCGCCGCCGCGCATTTCCTCGGGCAGCGGCGTGACCGCCGCAGCGATCTGATAGGCAGCCGAGTGCAGCATCAGCCGAGATTCGACAACTGGTTCCTGTCCCTCGAGGTGCGGAGCAATCGCGAGAAACAACGCGCAGAACCCTACGCTCGAGGAATGACGAATCACCGATGCGTGGGACATGATTTCTCCTCCGGCATAGGTTGTTGTAGGCACTCCAGAGTACGCAGAAGCGACACGGCGCACAACCTGGAGGCGGTCGATGGCAGTCCCTGGCTAGTGAGCTGCTGGTGCACCACATTGCAGCCTAACGGCAGGATTAGTAATGAGCCATGACCAACGCGCAGCAGCGCGCAATTCTGATCGAACGGCACGGACGAGCGGCTCCGTCAATTCAACGGAGCCGCTCGAGACCTTCCGCACTGCTTTGCTAGAACCGTATACCGAGCGTGATCGGGATCCACGCTGCCTGATTGACGTGCTGGTATCTCGCCTCGAGATAAGCACGGTGCCCGATCATCGGGAAGTTCATCCCGCCGCCAACGTTGTAGCCGACGCTCGTCTCTGACGACGTCGCAGTGGTGCCACCAGCTGGCGTCTGCTCCGCGCGCGTGTTGTAAACCCCGGGACCGCCGAGCAGGTACGGACGCATCCGTCCGATGGTGTTGAGCGAATACGAAGCATCGACGATCCCGGCGATCGAGCGCGATTTGCCGGTGTAGCTGATCGTTTGGTTCGGCCGCGTGCCGGCGATGCTGTAGTCCTTCTCTCCAAACTGATGATAGGCCAGCTCCGCGCGCACATCGATCGGCCACCTTTGGCGATGATACGAGCTTGTGCCCTGAAGGTGGAAACCATTCGAAGCGCCGTTGCTGAGGTCACCGGTGGGGACGCTCATCCCCGCGCCAGCGGACCAGGTAAAGGAAGAGACAGGGGAGTAGGACTTTGCCCGCTGCGCGCTGCTCGTCGGCGCGCAGAGGATGACCGCGAGAACACTGAGTCCCATGTATTGCCGCCTCATGGTAACTCTCCGAAGAAGAAATACTGACGACCCGCCGCGGCACCGCTGCGGAAGACGTCATTCGAGCGACGCTCGGGGCAGAGGACCGCAACCGGTCTAAACGCCCGCTGCCGGCAGCCGCTGCGCAACTTCACGATACCGGGCGCGCCTTTCGGCGTGATGGCCTAACGGGCGCCCTGCCCGGTCAGCCGATACATGCCGATTCGAAGGGCATACCTAACGATATGGCGCACGGCGCGTGGCTGACGGTGCACCGTGAGGAGCATATCCGACTCCCCTTGTGACGTCGTGGATTGACCTCCGGGTCGAGCAGAAGCCAGCTCGGCGGCGGCGCTGATGCCGCCTTCTTGCCTTTCATTTGTCGGAGTCCTCTATTTGTTGGCCCCAACCGGAGGAAGCCGTGAACGAACAAACACTCTTCGCCGACTTCTGGACCAAGGAGTCCGAGACGACACGCAAGGTCCTCTCGCGCATTCCTGAAAACTCGGACTACCGTCCCGATCCCAAGTCGCGCACCGCGCAAGAAATCGCCTGGCAAATCGTCTGTGAGGAGAAGATGCTCATCGACGCGCTCGAGAGCGGCAAGGCCGAATGGACTCCTGCGCCGATGCCTCCTCAAATGAAGGACATCGTCGACACGTACGAGAAGCAATGCTCCGACGTGAAGCAGCGCTTCTCCGATCTTCCCACCGACAAATGGAATGGTGCGCTCGAGTGGTTCGGCAGCGAGCGTCCGGCATCTCCGATGGCGTGGAGCTTTCTGTTCGACATCGTCCACCATCGCGGCCAGATCACGACGTATTTGCGACCGATGGGCTCGACAGTACCACAGATCTACGGACCGAGCGCCGACGAGCCGATGTAGGCTGGACGTCGTGCCGTTCTCGACGCGGGAGTCCTGGCGGCGACGGCGATTTTTTGCCGCCGAAACTTCCCGCGGGAAGGGGTCGTATGGGTACGCCATAGAAGGCTTGCGCGCAAACGATTCGCGCCGCATAGTGATATGGGCAACCCATAGGACGTCCCATGCCGCCGAAACTCGAAGTCCAGCAGGGCACCCTCGCCCTCATGATCCTCAAAACCCTCGAGGGCCTTGGCCCGCTCCACGGCTACGGCATCGCCCGTCGGATCGAGGAAGTCAGTAAGAATCGCCTCACGCTCAATTACGGTACGCTCTACCCCGCCCTGCTCAAGCTCGAGCAGGAAGGCTTCATCGCCGCGGAGTGGAGACAGTCCGAGAACAATCGCCGCGCCAAGTTCTACGCGCTCACCGCCGCCGGGCGGAGGCAGCTCGCGCGCGAAACCCGCGAATGGCAGCAGACCGCCGATCTGATCGCCGCCTTCTTCGCGCCGAAACGGGAGGCACAATGACCATCTTTGCATCTCTCCGCAGTGCGCTCGCGCGCATGCGTGGACTGATCAGTCCTTCGCAGCGTGACGCCGAGCTCCGCGAAGAGCTCGAGGCTCATCTCAACATGGCGATCGCCGAGAACATCCGCCGTGGCATGGCGCCTGACGACGCTCGTCGCAAGGCGCTCATCGAGTCCGGCGGCCTCACCGTTGCGTCCGAGGCGGTGCACGATCAGGCCACCCTCCCGTGGCTCGAGAGCATCGCCGCTGACATCAAGTACGCCTTCCGCACTCTCCGACACGCCCGCGCGTACACCGCCATCGTCGTCGTCACGCTGGCGCTCGGCATCGGCGCCAACACCGCCATCTTCAGCGTCATTCGCGGCGTGCTTCTGAAGCCGTTGCCCAATCGCGACGGCGACCGTCTGATCTATCTCCGCCAATCGAGCGACGGTCCAGGGGGCGACAACATTGCCTTCTCCGTCCCCGAGGTCACCGACATTCGCCATGGCGTGCCCGCGTTAGGCGATATCGCCGAGTATTCGCCCTTCACTTTCACGTTGGAGGGGACGGAGGGCGCGACGCGCCTGAATGCCGGTCTCGTCACCGGGAACTTCTTCGACATCATGGGCCTCTCGCCCATTCTCGGCCGCCTGACGCGGCCCAGCGACGATGGACCGGGTGTACCGCCCGTGATCGTGTTGACGCAGGAATTCTGGACGAGGCGCTTCGGTGCCGACCCCACGATCGTCGGCAAGCACGTCAAGCTCGACGGTCGATCAGTAGCCGTCATCGGCGTCGTGCAGGCTGCGCCCTGGTTCCCGAATCAGGTCGACGCTTTGCTCAACATGGTGATCAGCCCACATCACCTGAGCGCGATGATGATTCAGGGGCGTACGCATCGCATGACCGAGATGATTGCGCGCCTCGCACCAAACGCGACACTGCAGCAAACACGAACCCAAGTACGCGCCACGTACGCGCGCATGCAGCATGATCACACAGATGCATACGATCCGGGATCGCACTATCGTGTCGCCGTCATCCCCTTCAAGGAAGCGCTCGGCGAGCGTGCACGGCTCACTCTGTGGCTGCTGATGAGCGCCGCGGCTTTTGTGCTCATCATTTCGGCGGCAAACGTGGTGAACCTGACGCTGATGCGGGGCGTGCGGCGCGAGTCGGAGCTCGTCGTTCGTGCAGCGCTCGGCGCGGGTGTCGGGCGGCTGCGCCGATTGCTGCTCGTCGAGAATCTGCTGCTCACGAGCATGGGTGCGGTCCTCGGTGTCGGCATCGCGTTAGGCGGCGTGCGGCTGCTCACATCGCTCGTCGCACGCTATTCGGTGCGGGCAAGCGAGGTCAGTGTCGACTATGTTGTGCTCGGATTCGCGCTCGCATTGGCGGTTGCCCTCGCGCTGCTACTGTCCTATGCGGCGTTCATTCCACGTGAGGGGACGTTGGCGTCGATCGTCAACGCTGGGTTCCGGCGCATGGCCGGCAGCCTAACGCGCCAGCGCGTGCAGCGCACGCTCGTCGTGGCACAGATAGCGGTTTCGGTCGTGCTCTTGGCCGGAGCGGGTCTCCTCACTCGGACGATGATTCAACTCTCCGAGGTGAGCACCGGGCTCAAGACCGAGCAAGTGCTGACCGTCTCGGTACCCCTGCTCAAATTCAGTGCGCCCGATGGCGCGACCGACAACGCGTCACTCTTCCGCGCAATCCTGGCCGCCGACATCGGCAACAAGACGCGCTACAATGAGATGCTCAGCGACATCCGCGCACTTCCGGGAGTCGTTGACGTTGGACTCGGCTCGACGACGCCACTTCATGGCGCCGAAGCGGTCTTCGAGGTGAAGGCCGAAGGCCAGTCACTAGCGGTCGGTGAAGCCGTGCCGCGTACGTCGTATCGTACCGCCGATCCGGAGTACTTCCGAGCAGCAGGAATTCCCGTTCTCTCGGGACGCGAGTTTCAGTCGACCGATCGTCCGGGCGCGGGCCGCGTCGTCATCATCAATCGCGCGCTCGCAGACAAGCTCTTTGGAAGCGCGAATCCGATCGGCAAGCAGATCGCGCTCACCGGTGAGTTACTGAAGTTCAGCCCCCTCACGGACGACTGGCGGACAGTCGTCGGCGTCGTCGGCAATACACAGGATGGCAGCCTCGATGCGCCTCCGACACCGGCGATGTTCTCGCCCTTTTCACAGGAGCTGGCGATGGGCGGCGCCATCGTGATCCGCGCCGACAGCAACGCCGAGCGACTAGCTGCGGCGGCGACACGAATCGTCCGACGCATCGCGCCAACGGCGGCGATCGAGCATGTGCTCACGATCGCGCAGATCAAGGATCAGAGCGTTGCTCCGCGCCGGTTGAACGCCGAGCTGGTGTCGTCGTTGGGCTTGTTGGCGGTGATCATCGCGACGGTGGGGATCGCCGGCGTCCTGGCGTTCTCGGTGAGCACGCGGACCCAGGAGATCGGGATTCGGATGAGCCTCGGCGCCGATAGTGGCCGAGTGCAGCGAATGATTCTCGGCGAGGGCGGGATGTTGCTCGTGATCGGTCTCGCGTTAGGCGTCCTGGGCGCTTTCTTCGCGACGGAGGTTCTGCGCGGACTCCTCTTCGGCGTCGCTCCACACGACCCGACGACGTTCGTGTTCGTCGCGCTCGGCATGGCGCTCGTCGGGCTTGCTGCCTGCTGGATTCCGGCCCGCCGCGCAGCGCGAATCGACCCGGCGATCACGATGCGCGCATCGTAGACGTTTTGGCGCGACTAGCGCAAGGAGGCTCCAGGTGCGCGTCGATCTCGTCGTTCACATTGCCGCTGGAGGCGTCGGCCTTCTCGCCGGCTATATTGCGTTGGCCAGCACGAAGGGAGCGTCGACTCATCGCAACAGTGGGATGATATTCGTCTACGCGATGACCACGATGGCGCTCGTGGGGGCTGGCATTGCCTTCGTGAGAGATGTCGCGCCGTGGGCGAACGGCCCTGTCGGATTGCTCACGGCATACCTGGTGATCACTGGCCTAACGACTGTGCGGCCGCATGGTTCGCGGAGCGCTTCGCTCGATGCCGCGCTGTTGATACTCGTCGCGGCGGTGACGCTGACACTGAGCGGCTTCGGGTTTGCCGTGCTCGCCAGCCCAAGCGGCAAACTATATGGTATGCCCGCGGCGCCTTTCCTGATCTTCGGCGTGATTGGGCTCCTGGCATCGATCGGCGACCTGCGTCTCATTCGCGCCGGCGGCATTCAGGCGATTCGTGGAGCGCCGAGGGTTGCGCGACATCTCTGGCGAATGAGCACGGCGCTGCTGATCGCCGCGTTTTCGTTCTTCCTCGGCCAGGCGAAGGTAATTCCAAAGCCGATTCGAATCGTCCCACTGCTCATCATTCCGCCGCTCATCGTGCTTGCCGTGCTGCTCTATTGGCTGTGGCGCGTCCGGTTCCGACGAGGCTTGCGAGGCATGATCGTACGCGTCGCGACGCCAAAGACCGCATGATCGGAGAAGGCCATGCTGATAACGCGAAGAGATGCCAGGCAGACAGCGCTGCTCTACCTCCTCATGGGACTTCCGGGCGTTCCCGCGCTCGCCTACCTGCCAAGGAATTTCGTCGTCTCCGGAGACGCCGCCGCAACCGCACAGCGGATTGCCAGCGGTGAGACGGTGTATCGGCTGATCATTCTCGGGGCGCTCGTCTCGATGGTATTCTTCATATTCCTCGGGTCGAAGTTGTATCAACTCTTCGAGGAAGTCGATCGCGCGCAAGCGCGGCTCTTGGTGTCGTTCGTCCTGATCTCGGTCGCCCTCGGCGTGGTCGACGTGATCTGCTTGTTGACACCGTTGGTCATTCAGAGTGGCGCGAGCTCGCTCGCTGCGTTCAGCCCAACGCAACTTGACGCGATGGCGTTAGGCGCCCTGTCCGTACGCAACGCGCTGCTCGGTGTCGACCAAACGTTCTGGGGCCTCTGGCTCCTTCCGTTCGGAATACTCGTGATCAAGTCGGGCGCGATCCCCAAAATCCTCGGTGTCTTTCTCATCATGGGATGCGTCGGATGGGTTGCGATGAGTGCGATCTTCATCGTCGCTCCACACGCGCACCGACTCACCAATATCGCGTTCATGCTGGCGCAACCCGGTGAGCTGTCGATGCTTGGCTGGCTGCTCCTCAAGAGCTTCATACCCCAGCCCGCGGAGGGTCGGCTCGCGTATGCACAATGAGCTCCTCATCTTCTCTCCGTACCACGTCTAACGGTCGTCGCCTAACGGAAGGACGGCTCCGAGCCACCGTTGCGCCTCTGGATCACTAGCCCAAAGCGCCGGGCCCATGGGCGAGCCAAGGAAGACGAGGGTCCCTGAGCCGACGCGTCGCGCAAGCGCGACCGGCATGTCGTTGACCTTCGCGATGACCGTTCCACGTTGAGGTGCCAGCGGCATGACGCGGCTGAAGTCCCGTACTCTCGCGGAAATGGGCCAGCGATACTCGATATAGGGAATGCCCCGCGCTGGCCAGAGCTCGACAGGCGCTTTCACGCGAATATCGAAATACTCGCGCAATTGAAGTCGGTGCTCACCGCAGTCGCCGAATAAAGCGCCCGACTCGAGGAGTACCGTGCCACCACCTTCGATACAGGCCAGGATAGACTGGGCAGTCGAGGCGCTGATGTGTGCCGCACCAGGGATGATGAGGCACTCTGTTCTGCCGAGCGAGCTATGCGTGATTCGCCTTACCCGGCGCTCACCCAAATGCCGTATGTACCCGAGCAGTGACTCGCGGAGCTCGCAGTGCTCTCCAAGATCGAAGACGACGCAGTGAGACCGGCGCGGAGTAAAAGCATCGAACGGCAGCGTCATCAATGCTGCGGCTGCAGCACCGTGGGTAAGAAATTCCCGCCGCGACAACATGTTAGAGCTTCCCCGCGATAAAGCGGTCCATCGCGCGGGCCGTATCGAAGAACTGCTGATCAGGCGCGTAGCGATAACGCGCTTCCATCTCGGCAACGAGCCAACCGTCGTAACCAACCTTGGTCAACGCGACACGGATCGCTGGCCAGTTATTGTCGCCGAGGAAGAGATTCGTGTAGACGCTCTGATCGCCGCAGCGGCCGCGGTGCCTGAGAACATCCTTCATGTGAATCCGCGTTATCCGTGGTCCATGAATCTCGACCCACTGCTCGGCGAAGCCGGTGTCGTGGATATTGCCCACGTCGAGGTGCAGCCCGACAGCCGGGCTGTGCACGTCGTCGATGAATTGAGCAAACTCTCTCGGACTGATGAGAAATCGCTGCTCGGAATTGCAGTTCTCGCATCCGATCTTCACACCGGCGCGCGCCGCGCGCTCGCCCAACGGCTTGAGCGTCTCGACGCAGCGCTGGTAAACTTCGTTGTAGGGAATCTCTTCCGTCACCAGGCCGGCGACGACGAGAATCGCGTCCGTCCCGAGCAACGCGGCCGTCTCGACTTGCCGGTCGACGATCTTGACGGCCCGCGCGCGAATGGTCGGATCGCGCGCCGAGAGGGGCGAAGCCCAATGCAATCCGGTCGAGACGTTCGAGACGACGAGTCCCGCCGATTCAACCTTGCGCCGGATCTCACGGACTTCGGCGTCCGTGGTCGTCATCTGAAACCACGGTTCGTCACCAAGCCAGAGCTCGATCCCGTCGAAGCCCGCACTCTTGACGAGCTCCAACCCCTTCTCGAATCCCCAGCCCTTCGGGATCATATTGTCGCCGATGGCCTTTTTCATTGTCAGGCGCGTTGCGGGAGGGAGGAGCGTTTTGCATCGTAACGCTGGAACTCCTCGAACAAGCTGTCAATGGTGGTCATCGTACGGAGAACGCCAATGACGAAGTCAATTCTGGCAGTCGTCGCCGGTGCACTGTTCGCGATCATTCTCACGACCTTGCTCGACCTGCTCCTGACGTCTACCGGCGTCTACCCGAGTCCGCGCCTGACTGGTCCCACCGCCCTGCTAGCAACCGCATATCGTACGGCGTTCGGTGTTGCCGGCGCCTGGGTCACGGCGCGGCTCGCCCCTAACAAGCCGATGAAGCACGCGATCATCGGCGGCATACTCGGCGCACTGGTTGGCTCCATCGGAGTCATCGTGCGATGGAACTCCGATCTCGGCCCACGGTGGTATTCGATCGCGCTCGCGGTACTGGCCATCCCGCAGGCCTGGCTCGGCGCCAAGCTCTACGAGTCGCGGCTGACACAACGGCAAGGACAGCCGCAGCAAGCCTGAGCGTCAGTCTTCTATGATCAACCGGACGCCACCGCCCTGTCTCTCGACCCACCGCGCGAGCCGAGCTGCGTCGTCGACGGTCATGCGAATGCAGCCGTGCGACGCTGCTTCGCCGATCGAGTTCAAATCGTTCGTTCCGTGAATGAAGTAGTCCGGCGATTGAAAGTAGATCTTCACGCCTTGCATTGGATTCGCCGGTGAGCCTGGCGGCTGATACGTCTGGTTGCGTGCCCACGCGACATCGGGCGGTTGCCAGCTTGGGTTCCACACGACCTTGCCCGTGCGAAACGAGCCCGTGGGCGTTGGATGCCTGGGTGACCCGACGGCAATTGAGTACGTTCTAACAACCTCGTCGTCAACGATGACGTCGAGCTCGCGCTCGGAGAGGCTGACCTCGAGTCGCGTCGGCGGCCGTGCGGCAGTCGGATGAAGCAGCGTCAGCCAAACGAGGAGGGGCACGAGCGGTACAACGGTCAGGAGCGCCCCAACCCGCCAGCGCCGCCACCATCTACCAGCTCTCCCGCGCATGCGCCGCTCCACACCCGGTCCAGGGACGTAAAAGGCAACTCACGTTCCCGATTCAGATGTTCGGATGTTGGCTTTGGGGAAGGCAGCGCGTTAGGCGGGAGGCCTCAGCCGTTGGGACACTTGTCATCCTAAGCGAAGCGAAGGATCTACTGCCGCTGGTTGGAAAGCTCGCCAGTACCCAGGGTAGGTCAACCGTCAACGGCTTGGCGGCGCCCTCAAAACCTTGCAGATCGCTTGAAACCCTTTTCTCCTTTTGGCCGTCTAAAGGAGCATGGCACCCGACCGGCAACCCAGTCAGCGATCCGAGGTCCTCCAGGGCACCCTCGAGATGCTGACGCTGAAGCTCCTCACCGCCGAGCCCATGCACGGCTGGGGACTTTCATTGAAGCTCCGGCAGATCTCCCACGACGTCTTCGACGTCAATCAGGGGTCGCTCTACCCCGCCCTCCAACGCATGCTCCGCCGCGGATGGATCCGCGCCGAGTGGCAGGCGAGCGACAACAATCGCCGCGCGCGCTATTACGCGATTACGCGCGAAGGGCGACGACAGCTCGAGGCGGAGATCCAAGAGTGGGAGCGGTCGTCCGGTGCCGTGAACCGTGTGCTCCGCTTCGCCTTCCAAGGGGGATGACATGGCCTGGTATCACGAGCTGTTCTCGTCGTTAGGCGCGTTGGTCGGCCGGCGCCGGCAGGATCGCGAGATGGACGAGGAGGTGCGCTACCATATAGAAATGGAAACGCGCCGGAACGTCGAAACGGGGCTCTCGGAGGCCGAAGCACGACGCCGCGCCGTGCGTGATTTCGGCGGCGTCGAGCGACACAAGGACGACGTGCGCGACGAGCGCGGCACGAACTGGTTCTACGACGGCTGGAGCGACATCCGCTTCGCCGCCCGATCGCTGCGCCGACGCGCCGGCTTCGCGACGATCGCAACGATCACGCTCGCGTTAGGCATCGGCGCGACGACGACACTCTTCGGCGTCGTAAAGCAGGTTCTGTTGACGCCGTTGCCTTACGGACATCCGGAGAGCGTTGCCGTCGTCTGGAGTGCCTGGAAGGGATTCGACCATACCTGGCTCTCCTACGATGAATGGGAGGGATGGAAAGCGCGCGTTCCAGCGTTCCAGGACATCGCCATCTATTACGATGGCTCGTCGACGGTCGACGGCGACAGTCCCGAGCGTATTCGAACGGCGAATGTGCAGATGAGTCTCTTTCCTATACTCGGCGTGCGACCGATTTACGGCCGCAATTTTACAGCCGAGGAGGATCGACCGAATGGCCCGAGCGTTGTCATCCTCGGCCATTCGCTCTGGCAACGCCGCTTCGGCGGTGATCCGTCGGCGGTTGGTCGCAAGATCCAGATCTCTGGCCAGACATTTACCATTGTCGGTGTAATGCCAAACGGCTTCCGCTTGCCAGTCGACTTCGACGGCAGTGGACCGAGTGAGGCATGGTTCCCGCTCGCGACGGATGCGGCGGCGCAGGGCGCAGTGCCTGGTCCTGAATTCCCGAAAGGTGGCGCGAGCCATGGCTTCTACGCGGTCGCGCGCCTTGCACCGGGCGCTACGGCCGCCGCGGCGAATGGACAGTTGCGCGGCGTCGTCGCCGAGCTCGAGAAGTTTGGCTACATGGCGAACATCGGCTTTCATGCATTCGCCGTCCCGGTCGAGGAACAGATCACCGGCCGCGTGCGGCCGGTATTGCTCGTCGTCTTCGGCGCCGTTGGATTTGTTCTTCTTATTGCGTGTGCAAATGTCGCCGGTCTCCTTCTAGTGCGTGGTGAATCTCGAAAGCGAGAGCTAGCGGTGCGCGTAGCACTCGGTGCCGGATCGCAGCGCCTGACACGACTGCTGTTGGCAGAGAGCGGTGTGCTCGCGGCAATAGGCGCGACTCTCGGCATCGGTCTCGCCGCGTTGGGCGTCCGTCTCATCCGCGCCAATGCACCGGCTGGTTTACCGCGCGTCGCCGAGACGACGCTTGACTGGGGCGTGCTGGTGTTCGCGTTAGTAGTCGCGGTTCTGGCCGCACTCCTGGCGGGAATTCTCCCTGCGCTTCAGGCGACGCACCTCGCGCCCGCCGGTGAGCTCAAGGAGGGTGGTCGCGGCGCGACGACGAGCCGCGCTCGGCTCCGCTGGCGTCAGTCCCTCGTCGCGACCGAGGTCGCGCTTGCGGTGGTGCTCGTCGTCGCCGCGGGACTCATGATCCGCAGCGTCCGGAACCTGCTCGCAATCGACGCCGGCTTCAGACCAGATGGCGTGCTCACGATGCGCGTCTCGACGCCGTCTACCTTCTATCCCGATTCGATTCGTGTCGCTGCATTCTGGGACGAGCTCCAACGTCGGGTCGCCGCGGTGCCGGGAGTCAAGCGCGTCGGTGCGGTGCGCCTCTTACCGCTCGCGACCGAGATGGGCGACTGGAGCCTTGTCGTCGAAGGCTACACGCCGCCACCTAACCAGGGCACGCCTGGCGACTGGCAGATCGTGACGCCAGGCTACTTCGAGGCGATGGGACTCACCCTGCGCCAGGGCCGCCTGTTCGACTCGCGCGACGACATGGCCGCACCGCTGTCAATGATTGTCAATCGCACATTCGCGCAGCAGTATCTCGCAGGCCGTAGCCCGCTCGGTGTGCGCGTCAGGATCGGCGCCGCCGACACCACGAAGAAGTACACGATCGTGGGCGTCGTTGACGACGTGCACCACAACACGCTCGTTGGCAAGGTGAAGCCCGAGTTCTACGCGACCCTCGCGCAGTTCGCCTTGGCACCGGGGAGCACGCGGCGCAGCATGAGTCTCGTCGTTCGGACGGATGGCGATCCGACATCGCTTGTCGCCCCAGTGCGTGCGATCGTGAGGCAACTCGATCCGCGCCTTCCGGTGTCAGAGGTTCGGACGATGCGTAATATCGTGAATGCGGCCATTGGCGGTCCGCGCTTCGCCATGGGCGCACTGGGATTGTTTGGTGTGCTCGCACTCGCACTCTCGGCCATCGGGATCTTCGGAATCGTGTCGCAGGTGGTCGCGTCGCGCGAGCACGAGTTCGGCATTCGCGCGGCGTTAGGCGCCACTCCACGTGAACTGATTGCGTTGAGCTTGCGGACCGGCGTGCGTCAGGCGCTCGCGGGACTCGCGATCGGGATCGTCATCGCACTGTTGTTCACGCGCGCGATGACGTCGATGCTACAGGGCGTAACGCCGACGGACCCGTGGACCTTCGCGGCGGTCGTCGTCGTGACGGGATTCGTCGCGGTTGCGGCAAGCGTGGGCCCAGCGCGCCGCGCAGGAAAGACCGATCCGGCAAGGGTGTTAGGGAGCTCGTAACCCTCTCGTCATTCCGAGCGAAGCGAGGGATCTGCACCTGTGAACTGCGCAAGTGCAGATCTCTCGGTCCCTCTGCGCGTTACTGTGTGCCTGTCTTGGCCGTCGGACACATGGTTTCTACCTGAGATGGTGTATGTTCGTGCGGCCAGTTTTCCTCGTTGTGCTCTTCTGGATTCTGAGCGTTCCCGTACGTGCCTTCATTCGGCGCATTCGGTTTGCTGGGAACATCGCCGAGCTGCCGAAGGATGATCCGGGAATGGCCATGGCGCAGGCCGACGCGCGCGCGACCTTGCCGGAGTTCCTGCGCCGGCTCGAAACCCCAGGCGTAGACCTCCCGAGCGCCGCCGTGAAGGTTCCGCTCACCGTGCCTGGTGGAATAGAGCACGTCTGGATCAACGGCATCCGCATCGAAGGAAACGAGTTCGTGGGTCGCGTCGACAATCAGCCACATCGCACGAGTGGTGTGAAGGCGGGCGACACCATTCGCGTGCGCCAAGCCGAGATCAGCGATTGGAAGCTGGTCGAGAACGGCCAGCTCGTCGGCGGTTACACGATTCGGTATTTGATGAAGCGGATGCCCGCGCGGCAACGTAAAGCGATGCTTGCCGGTC
>DATEGN010000228.1:0-2573 GCA_035280125.1 Gemmatimonadaceae bacterium
TTGCAGTCATCTGCGTCAAGCTGCGTCAGGCTGTTCAAAACTACCGAGTGGCGGTTTCTCTAGCGCTCGCCCCGCAGCCAGGTAGCCGGATCCACCGCCGGCCCGCCGTGGCGGATCTCGAAATGGAGATGCGGCGGAAGATCCGGATCGGAGACGCCCACGGTACCGATCTGCTCACCTTTCGTCACCGCGTCGTGCAACCGCACGTCGGCGCGGGAGAGTGACCCGTAGATCGAGTAGTCGCCGCCGCCATGTTCGACGATGATCGTCGTACCGTAGGTGCCTAACGACCCGACGCTCACGACCGTTCCGTCCGCGACGACATGGACCGCCGTGCCGACCGCCGCGCGAATGCCGACGCCATTCCACCGGATCGTCGCGTTGCTCGCTGTCTGCGTTTTGCCATACGAGTAGACCAACGGCCCTTCGACCGGCCAATCGAGCTGGCCGTAGTCGCTTGTCTTGATCGAGCTCGCACTCCGCTCTGCTGTTGCCCCGCGACCGCTTTCACTTCGACGCCGGTCCGCCTCGAGAGCTGCGATCGTGTTCGCGAGTTGCGTCTCCGTGCGCCGCACGCGATCGAGGTTCACCTCCGTGCGACGCGCGCTGAGCTGCGCCTCGGCCAACTTCGAGGCACGCTCGCGCTCGAGATCGCGAAGGTTGTCTTCCTCCATTCGCTTGTCGTTCCGATTCTGCTCGAGCGCCTCCTGCAAGTGAACGAGTCGATCTCGATCACGGGCGACCTGATCCCGCAGCTGCTCCACCCGCGCGACGAGGGCCCGATCGTGGAGTGCGAGCGTGTGCAGATACTTATATCGAGCCACGAGCTCGCCGAACGACTGCGCGGAAAGCAACACCTCGGTCGTGAAGAGCGGACCGCGTTTGTAGATGTCGACGAGCCGCCGCTTCAACGTCTCGCGCTTTTCCGTCAGTTCCGCCTCGGTGCGGATCATGTTCTGTGACGCGTCGTCCACGTCGCTATTGATGGTGGCGAGCTGTTGATCGAGCGCTGCCACGAGACGCTCGGTGGCCGCTCGACGTGCGTTCAGATTCACGACCTCTTCGGAGAGGTCGTGAACGTTCGCGCGCAGCTCGATCATCCGCCGTTCGAGATCGGCGCGTTCTTGCCGGATGTGGTCCAGCTCCTCACGCTGCGCTCGAAGCTTGTCCTGCGCGCGGAGCGGGGAAGGGGCCGACGCAATCGTCAGCGCCACGGCGCCGAACAACGCTCTACGCCAAACCCTCCGCGCTCTGCCCATTCACACCCGCCGCAGATGCCGGCCGACGGAGAAGGCGCTGCCCAGGAATCCGATCAGCGCGCCACAGGCGACGCCAAGGAGCGCCATGTTCTGATCGAAGAACAGTGTCTGAAAGTTGAGATAGGCGCCGACGACCCGAATCGCGATAAACGTTAGGCAGAGCGCGAGCGCGCCGCCGAGGACGCCTTTGACGAAGCCCTCGATCAGGAACGGACGCCGCACATAACCATCCGTCGCCCCGACCAGACGCATGATTGCGATCTCGCGGCTTCGCGCGAGCACCGCCATGCGGATTGTCGCGCCGATGATGATCACCGCGACCGCCGCGAAGGCCAATCCCAAAGCAATTCCCGCAACGACGGCGATATTGCGAAGGCGATACAATTGCGTGATCCAGTCCTCGCCGAAGCGCACATCGTCGACGAACGTCAGCGCCTTGAGCTTGTCCGCCACTCGATGAACCGATTCCGGATCCCGATATCCGGGCTTCAAGTGGACGTCGATCGACGGCGGCAAGAACTCCGCTTCGAAAACGTCCTTGAATTCGCCGAGCTCTCGGCGCGCGCGCTCGAGCGCCTGCTCCTGCGACACGAGATCGACGTTCTGAACCTCCGGATACTTCGCGACGTCGTTGGCGGCGAGCGCAATCTGTTCGACGGGAGTCTTCTCGGCGACGAACGCGCGGATCTCGACGCGCTCCTCGATTTTCTCCAGTGCCTGACGAATGTTGAGCACGACGAGACCGAAGAGACCAACGGCGAAGAGCGAGAACGCAATCGTCGTTATACTCAGCGCGCTAAGGAGGGGAGCGCGTCGGAAAGCAAAAAAAGCGTCGCGAACGGCGGGCATGGGAAGGGACGATTATTCAGCGAATCGTTCGAGCGCGGCCTGTGCGGCCTCCGCGGAATCGAACACGATCTGACCACGATTCAGCTCGATGGTGCGATAGTCGGAACGGCGAATCAGCTCCAGGTTGTGCGTCGCCATGATCACGGCCGTACCGCTGGCGTTGATTTCTCGAAGGAGCTGAAACACGCCGCGCGTTGCCCGGTCATCGAGATTTCCGGTCGGCTCGTCCGCGACCAGAAGAAGCGGATCGTTGACCAGCGCCCGTGCGATCGCCACGCGTTGCTGCTCGCCGCCGGACAACTCCCGCGGATACGACGCCGTCTTCGAGGCCAGACCAACCTGTGTGAGCACGCGTGCGACCTTGTTGCCGATCGCCGACCGCGGCGTTCCTATGACCTCGAGCGCAAAGGCTACGTTCGCCTCTGCCGTCCGATCTTCGAGCAGGCGGAAGTCCTGAAAGACGAT